>JAGREL010000176.1 GCA_020446575.1 Novosphingobium sp.
CGCGTGAGATAGGGCGTGCCCCATTTGCGCAGGCCCGTATCCTGGTAGAAGCGCCAGAACGCATCCCAGTGCTCCGGCCGGAGGTCGGCGCCGGTCAGCATCTTGATCTCAACGCCTTCCTGCGCCGCAGCCCGCTCCTTGCGGATGTCCTTGCGCTTGCGCGAGGAAAGAGCAGCAAGGAACTCGTCGAAACTCGCATAGCCCCGGTTTTCCCAGTGGAACTGGATATCGTTGCGGATCAGCCAGCCGGCGTTCTCGAACAAATGCACCTGGCCCGGCTCGATGAAAGTCGCATGCGCGGAAGACAGACCGTGGGCAGCGCAAAATTCCTCGGCCGCGCCGAGCAAAGGCGCCGCCAGCGCTTCCTGCCGCGAAAGCACTCGCGGCCCGGTTGCAGGCGTGAAAGGCACGGATATCTGGAGTTTCGGGTAATAGAAACCGCCCGCCCGATGCCAGGCGTCGGCCCAGCTGTGGTCGAAGACATATTCGCCCTGGCTGTGTTCCTTCATATATGCCGGCAAGGCCGCTGCCAGCTTTCCGTCCGGCCCGTCGATGACCATCGGCACCGGCGTCCAGCCGCTACGCCCGCCCACGCTTCCCGAATCTTCGAGCGCCGTCAGGAAGACATGGCTGACGAAGGGATTGCCGTCATCGGTCAGCGCGTCCCACTGCACCGCCGGAAATGCGCCCACTTCGTCCGCCACGCGCACGGTATAGTCCGCCTCGCTCACGAGAGCGGCTCCAGCCCGGCACCCTCGGCGATCGGGGCATCGACATGGTCGGCGGCACGTTGCCGAAGCTCCGCGCTACGCACGGTCCATGTCGCCACCGGCAGGCCACGGCGGCGCTGTGCCGCCGGAAAGCGGCTGGGCAGGTCGCGGATGTCATAGGCAAGGAAATCCGGATGCGCATGCCATAGCGAAAGGCGCCGCCGGACAACGCCCGCCAGGGACCTGGCGCCCTCTTCGGTCACGACGAGCCCGCGCACGGTCTGCGGAGAATGCCGGCTGAACCAGGCGGAAACGCGAGGGTCGAAACTCATCACCGCATGCTGCCCGAGATAGCCCTCCAGCACGCGCCGCACCGCCAGGCACAGTGGCGCGACCGACTTGTCCTTGCGCGACTTCACTTCGATCAGGATCGGCACGCGGCCGCCAATCTGATCGAGCACCTGCCGGAGCGTGGGAATGCGGTCGACGCTGCCGGACAACACGATCCGGCCGAGCTGATCGGCGCTGCGTTTGTCGACGGGGCCGGTTTCATCGGTCAGCCGGTCCAGCTCCCAGTCGTGGAAGACCATCGCCTGTCTGTCGCTCGATCGCTGGACGTCGCATTCGATACCGAGGTCCCGCTCGATCGCGGCAGCGAAGGCGCCAGGCGAGTTTTCCGGCCTGCCGGGTCCGTGAAGCCCGCGATGCGCATAGACGTGTCCGCCGATCCAGGCGACCTTGCGCGCCTCCGGAACCGGCGCAAGCAAGCGATCAATCAGCGCGAACAGCGGCAATCGCGTCGACCTCCACGGCGGCGCCAAGCGGCAAAACGGGCACGCCCACGGCGCTGCGCGCATGACGGCCGGCATCGCCCAGGACCGCCGCCATCAGCTCCGACGCACCGTTCGCGACCTTTGGCTGGTCGGTGAAATTCGCGGCCGAACTAACGAAAGCCCCAAGCTTGACGATCCGCTCGATCCGAGAAAGCGAACCCAGCGCCGTCTTGAGCTGGGCCAGGATCATTATTCCGCAGGCCTGGGCAGCGACGATCCCGTATTCAAGCGAGACGTCCTCACCCAGCCGGCCCCTGACCAGCTCGCCATCCACGAAGGGCAGTTGCCCCGAGACATGCGCGAACCCGCCGGAAACGACAACGGGCACGTAGGATGCAACCGGCGCCGCGGGTTCGGGCAGTACCAGCCCCAGTTCGGCAAGCCTCGCGTCGATCTCGGCATCAGTCATCATTGTCAGCGTAAATCCTCTCCAGCAGCCAGGGCAAGGCGTGGTTCCAGTCGTCGATCCGGGCATGGGCGTGGCCGGCCTCGTGCGCGCATTGGATGTGCGGCGCGATCATCGGTTCGGCGCAAAGATGCAGTCGTGAAACATGGGGAGCCACTTCCGACACCGAATCGTGATGCTGGGCCAGGTCATCGACGAAAATCGCACGGCTCGGCCGGTATTCGTCGAGTATGGCCTTCAACGCGGGGCCTTTCGGTCCCTGGTTGGTGAAGACGCGGAGATCGATACCGTGCTCCGACAGTTGGCGTTCCCGCGCTTCCTGACGGAAATCCTTGAGATTGGTCAGCACGACGACGTCGGCGTGCCTGGTAAGCTCGGCGATCGCGCCGACGGCGCCCTTCACCGGCGTCTGGCGATGCATCTGCCCATCGAAGAACAGGTTGAGCAGGTTCCAGATCTCCACCTCCTCGACGGCTTTTCCGGAATCGGCATGCTTCAGGGCCTTGGCAAAATTGTTGCCACCCATGTCGAAAACGACACCTTGTTCCTCTTCCAGCCAGTCGCGGAAATGCGTGACCATATAGAGCAGCACTTCGTCGCAGTCGGAAACGATCAGCGGGCGGGTCATTGCTGCAAACTCTCTCTTGCGGCAGCGATCTCCTGCGGTTCAACGCCCAGCGCTTCGGCGGCGGCCAGCAGATCGGGCTCGTGAGCGCAGAGAAAATCGAGGATCGCGGCAAGCACGCGGCGCTCCCCAAGCCGTTCGCGCAAGGCGTCCGGTGTGAGGCCCGTGAGCGCCAGCAGCCGGGAAGCGCGCGCGTCATCGCCCAGCACCCAGCCGAGCGCGCCCAGCGCAAGCGCTTGGGGATCAGCAGCCGGGGATGATCGGTCGCGAAGAATTGTCAGCTCCCTTTCGCATGCCTAGATCGGTGCTCGGTACCGCATCCGCAAGGGAAGCGAATGGCAAAGCGAATCCTCGTTGTCGAGGACAACGACCTCAACCGGAAGTTGTTCTGCGACGTGCTGAAGAGCCAGGGCTATGCCGTCGAGCCGGTGTCCGATGGGCTCGACGCGCTGGACAAGGCCCGCAGCTTCGTGCCGAACCTGATCATCATGGACATCCAGCTGCCCAACGTTTCGGGACTGGACCTGATCGAGGCCGCCAAGGCCGACGGGGTGCTGCGTTCGATCCCGGTGCTTGCAGTCACCGCCTATGCGGGCAAAGGCGACGAAGAGCGAATCCGCGATGCAGGTGCCGACAACTACCTCGCCAAGCCGGTCTCGATCGGTCCGTTCATGGCGGCAGTCAAGGCGCTGGTGGACAAGGCGCCCGCATGAAGCGGGGCCGGACAAGGAAAGGGAGAGAAAGCGATGTCGCAAGACTTGCTGCAGCAGATGCTCGACTACAAGGAGATCTGCGATCTTAAGGCCAGCTTCGGCCGGCTGGCCGATGTGAAGGACTGGGTGGGCTACTGCAACGTGTTCACCGACGATTGCGAATTCGACTTCGGCGGAGGCGTTATCGTGAAGGGCGGCCAGGCCGGCACCAACGCGATCGCGGGGATGCTCGAGGGTTCGATCTCGGTCCATCGTGCGTATATGCCCGAAATCGAGTTCGTGAGCCCTACCGAGGCGAAGGGTATCTGGGCAGTCAACGATTACATCGAATGGGCGCCCGATCCGGAAACGGGCTCGCGCGCCGGCCAAATGGGCTACGGCCGCGAATACGAGACCTACAGGAAAGTCGACGGCAAATGGAAGATCGCGCACTGGCGGCTTCGCTATGACCGATTGGACCCATTGCTGCCGCAGGCGCTTCCGACAACGTTCCTGGGCGGACCGGACGTCATGCGCGACGAGAATTACGTCAAGTCCGTGGTCAACCCGAACGGAACTTGATGCAGCGCTCAGCCGGGTTTTTCCGTCCAGACTTGACAGGTTTCGCCTGCGCCGCTTTTGCGCCGCATTCGTCCGCCAAAGGGCCTTCTCACGTTTCGGGAGCAAGCAAGACCATGGACCGCGCCGCAACAGCCGACAGGATCGCCACGCTGATCGAGCCGTTCAACAAGAAAGGCATCGAGATCACCGATGCGACGAGTTTTTCGGGCGACCTTGAGTTCGACAGCCTGACGGTCATGGATTTCGTTGCCGCTATCGAGGACGAGTTCGACATCATCATCAGCATGAACCAGCAGGCGGAGATCGAAACCTACGGCCAGCTGATCGACGCCGTGGTGAAGCTGCAGGGCTGACCGGCGGGCCGGGGCAACGAACATGAACGACCTCTTCGACAAGTTTCAGCCAATGATCGACCTGCGCGCGGGGCTGCTTGCCTCCGGCGTCGAGGATCCCTTCGGTCTCGTCATGGAACGCGTGATTTCGCCGACTGTCGCGATCTGCAACGGGCGCGAAACGATCCTGCTCGGCACCTACAACTACATGGGCATGACTTTCGATCCCGACGTGATCGACGCCGGCAAGGAAGCGCTCGACGATTTCGGTTCGGGAACTACAGGCAGCCGCGTGCTCAACGGCACCTACATTGGCCACAAGCAGGTGGAGGAGGCGCTCAAGGAATTCTACGCCATGAACCACGCCATGGTGTTCTCGACAGGCTACCAGGCCAATCTCGGCATCATCAGCACGATGGCCGGGAAGGGCGACTACATCGTGCTCGACATCGACAGCCACGCCTCGATCTGGGACGGCTGCAAGATGGGCGACGCCGAAGTCGTGCCTTTCAAGCACAACGATATCGAAGCGATGGAAAAGCGCCTCAAGCGCATTCCCGAAGGTGCCGGCAAGCTGGTCGTGCTCGAAGGCGTCTATTCGATGCTGGGCGACATCGCGCCGCTTGAGCAGATGATCGGCATCGCGAAGAAGCACGGCGCCATGGTGCTGGTCGACGAAGCGCATTCGATGGGCTTCATCGGCCCCAACGGACGCGGCGTCGCCGAGGATCAGGGTGTGCTCGACCAGGTGGATTTCGTGATCGGCACTTTCTCGAAAAGCGTCGGCACGGTCGGCGGCTTTTGCGTATCGAACCATCCGAAGTTCGAGATCCTGCGCCTCGTCTGCCGCCCCTATGTCTTCACCGCCTCGCTGCCCCCCAGCGTGGTCGCCACGGCCGCGACGTCGATCCGCAAGCTGATGCATGCCGGCAACAAGCGCGCGCATCTGTGGGAGAATTCCAAGACCCTGCACAAGGGTCTAAAGGATCGCGGCTTCCAGCTCGGCACCGACGAGCCGCAAAGCGCGATCATCTCGGTAATGATGCCCGATCTGGAACGCGGTGCGGCGATGTGGGAAGCGCTGCTGAAGGAAGGCCTGTACGTCAATCTTGCCCGCCCCCCGGCGACGCCGGCCAACATGACGCTGCTGCGCTGCTCGCTGTGCGCCGAACATTCGGCCGAGCAGGTGCAAACGATCATCGGCATGTTCGAGCGGGCCGGCAAGGTTGCGGGCATTATCGGCTAGAGGAAGCCCGGCCCCTTGACCAAACGGCTGCGAATAACCGTTCTGGCTCTTGCGGTTGCCCTCGGCCTGGCCGTCGTCCTCTGGCGGGCGGACTGGTTCGACAGTGATGAGCCCATCGGCATGACGCAGGCTCCCTGTGCACCCGAAGGCGTGCCGGTCACGCGAAAGCGCGAGGACGACTGGGCGGGGCTCTGCCATTATCAGGCGCACAATGCCCGGATCGCCGCCGAGGCAGAGCAGCCGCAAGCGGTGCTGATCGGCGATTCGATAACCCAGGCCTGGCCCGGGCTCGAGACACACGGAAATGCCGGTGCGCCGGTCAATCGCGGGATCGCCGGACAGACAAGCGCGCAGGTGTTGCTGCGTTTCCAGCAAGACGCGATCGCCTTGCGGCCAAAGGCAATCCATATCCTCGTCGGCACCAACGATGTTGCCGGCGTTACCGGGCCCAACTCCCCCGCCATGTACCAGGCGAATATCCGCGCCATGGTCGACATGGCGCGGGCAAAGGGCATTCCCGTAATCCTCGGCACGATACCGCCTGCGGAATCCTATCCGTGGGAGCCCGGCCTTTCACCGGGAAACTGGGTGCAGGTCCTCAATCGCTGGATAAGGGATTTCGCCAGCGAGCGCGGACTGATCCTCGCCGACTACTATTCGGTTCTGTCGACACAGGATGGCGGCATCGATCCGGAACTCTATGGAGATGGCGTGCATCCCAACTTGCAGGGCTATGCGGCCATGCAGGCGGTGCTCGACGAAGCGCTCGCCAGTCCGGAAATCGGAGCTGCCGCATCCAGGTAGCGAGAAATGCCAAAGGCAGGACCGGCCTGTGCGGCCGGCTTCAACCGGGCATCGGCGGATTGACTTTCTCCACTGTTTTGTCGCCGTGACTCTTGACGGTGGGCGACAGCTGATTCTTGATTGGTGATTCAAACACATGGGTGTGACGCCATGGAGCCCAGCAACTCGCCACCTCGGATTGAGACGCCGATTTCGAGCTATGGGACCGTCTTTGACCCGGAAAACAGCGACCAGAAGCACCGGGCGAAAATCAGAATTGATGCAAAGGGCGCCGCGACGATCTTCGGCGTGGTCTCGGTCACCTTGCTGGGAGCCGCAATCGGCCTTTCCACTATCAACTATTCCGGTTTCGAAGCTTCGGCTCCGCGCAAGAAGGCGACGGTTCAGCCCGATCCGATTGTCCCGCAGCCGACAATAGGGATTTCATCCCTGCGATCGAAGGAGCTGGAAACGATATTGGCGGAATCGCAATCGTTCAAAGCCCGCATAGTTACCAATAGCGAAGTCCGGGAGGCGCACCCGTCGCCAGCGCAGATTTCGAGCGCGCCACGAAATGAAGACGGCCATACCGGACTGGAGACACGCCATGCGCCGGCCCCGAACGAGGCACGGATAACGCAAGTTGCCGACCGCCCGATTGCAGGGCCGGGCTTCGCCGAGGCCGGTATCGGTCCCCTGCCTTCTTCGGGAGAAATCGGGAAGAGCACCGGCGAAGCATTGGCGCCGGTCCACCAAGCCGTTTCAGCACAACAGCTCAAACTTTCCACTGCGTCGGAAATTTCCCGCGCAACGGGCGAATTGACGCACGATGAAAGCATCGGAGAGTTGATCGCCGGGGATTCAGGGCCGCTGGTGGAACAAGACGAACCATCGTTGATAGCCGAACACGAGAACTCTGCTCGACCGTTGGCCGACCTTCAGCTTGGACCCGACAAGATAATCGGCGAACAGGCGCATACTCCATTGGCCGACGCTTCCAGCGGGACAGACGCCGCCGAGCCGAAGCCGGCCAAGGCAAGTTTGTCTGAAGCACGTTCGACCGGGACAGATCTGGCCGAGAACGGTTTGGCCGATACCTTACATCCCGCCCAGACCCGGCCCATCCCGCCTGCGGCGGCTGCCGCTTCGCAAACCGTCGAATCCGAAAGGCAACTGGAGGCCAGCACGGATTCCCGCCCAATCGATCCGGCGGTTCCGGCAGAGCAGGAAACTCGCATCCGTATCAGCGCAAATCTCGAACGTCTGCGGAAGCGGAGTGCGCGCCAAGCTTCCACTACCGAGCTGGTGCAGAACCCGGAGATCGAACTCAACCGGCCGAACAAGGCAGGGAAAGTTTCGAAGATCGTGGCGGCTTCCGCGAATGACCGGGATCTGGGGTCATTATCGGTCGAAATTTCCGATGGAGACCTTGTTTCCATCAGGCTCGGAGAATTGATCTCGCTATTCGAAGGCGAAATGGAAAGGTCGCTGTTCGTGTGGATGAAGAACTCTTCGCAGGCGAGCAAATACGTCACTCCCGCCACTCTGCGAGCGGCCGGGATCGAGGTGAACTACGACGAGCATTCGCAACAGCTCGTGCTTTCCGCGAGAGAATAGACGCCCATTGCCGAACGCAGCAGGGAATGCACCACCCGGCTGGTCCTGCGCCAACCGTCGTGCGGGTCAGGTCAGTTGATCGAAATGACCCCGTCGACCGCGCGCCATTCGTTCGGTCCGATCAGATGCTTGTGCGCCACCCTCACCGAATGCAGGACCGCTTCGATCTCTCGTCTCCAGAAATCGAGATAGTCCCGCAACACCGGAAAGCGCGGCGCCACATCATATTGCTGCAATACGAACTGCTGCAGCAGGCTCGGATGATCGGGCATGAAATAATGGATTTCGACAGTCGAAAGGCCATAGCCTTCCAATTGCATGAGGAAGTCGCGACTTGCCATATTCCTCCTTTCCACAACGCAGCCATGCTGCAGTGCAGAACGAGAAATCTGACACAGAATGGTTAACAGTCAATAGACTGTAACAGAGCCGAGAATTCGGGATGGACGCTTATCCCCAGCTCGGTTCCGCCGGCCTCATTTCGGCTGGCGCGGCACCAGCGGGCGGTGATAGCTGACGTCGTTGCGGTCGCGCGTCGCCTGGCTGGGCTCTTCCTCGGTATAGTGGGGTGGCATGCCAGGAGGCATCGGAAAATCGTCCAGCGCATATTGGGCTTCGATGATGCACACCCGGTTGGCGATCCGCCATTCACCGTTGCGCTTCTGGAAGTGATCGACATAGCGTCCCGTCGACATCAGATGCGGCGGTTGTTCGCCCTTGTCGGTGTAGATGTAGTAGGTCTCGCAATAGGCATCGTCGCCCTGCAGGTCGCAGTAATGATTGAGCACCGCGTGTTGTGTCGAAACGCGCGGCGTGCAGCAGGAATGCGCCCATTTGACGAACTCGTCCGGAAATCCGACGAACGCGCCGTGGTCTTCGATGCAATCGTCCCAATAGCATGAGCGCGCCAGCTCGAAATCCAGCCGGTCGATGCCCCGTCCATAGCGTTGCATCACGCGCCAGATCTCGTCGCGATCGAGTTGCTCCCTGATGCGCTTTTCCAGATCTGGGTCCATCCTCACCATTTCGGCATCCATATCCTCGTCACCCCCTCAGGAAATCGAGCACCATCGGCGCCATCAGCGGCCAGCGCTCGAAACGGCCGCGGCGCTTGGCGATATCGTTGGGAAAGGTGGACACGTAGTTCCACTCCTGGTCGCCCCAGGGCGGTTCCTTCATGACCGAATTGGGCAGCAGTTCGTGCACCCATTCCGAGGTAGCACGGGTATGCGCCATGTCGCTTTTGCCGCTGCGGAAGACAAGGACCGGCATGGTCAGCTTCCCGAAATCCTCGGCCGACATGCCAGGCACGGGAGACTCGTCACTGTAGGCGAACGCCTTGCCCCAGCGCTGCATGACGTCGATGAACTCGTCCGGGTCCTGCGCCAGCAATATGTCGCGGATTTTGGGATTGCGGCTGATCTGGTCGGCCCAGCTGGGCAGTTCGACAACGGCTTCCATCCCGCCTTTCGAGGCGGCGGCGATCTGGTCGCCGCAATAGAACCAGGCGAGGCCTGCAAGGCTCACCGGGCCGCCGCTGATCCACCAGATGGCGATCTTCTTCACGTTTTCCGGCATGCGCGACGCTGCCATCAACGATATGCGCGATCCGGCGGAACCGCCGACGAGCACTATATCCTTGAGCCCCAGCTCTCGCACGATGCCGACCAGGGCCTCGCAATTCATCACGGATTCGGTGGGCGCGGTGAAGGCGATGTCGGACGCGCCGCAACCGGGCCGGTCCCACAGCAGCACGCGATAGCCGTTTTCCGCGAAGATCCGGCCCAGTTCGGGCACGCCAGCGGTGTCGCGCGGGTAACGGCCGCCCGGTGTGAGCACCAGCGGCGGCGCGTTCTCGTCACCGATCAGTTCGTAATCGAGTTCGAGCCCGTCGACATCGATCTTCGCCACTTTCCTCTCCCCGCTGGCTTCATGCTTAGGCCCGCGTCAGGCCGATTCCAGAGCCTTTCCGTCCGCTCTTACGGTGTCCCAGCGGCCGAAGCCATAGTCGCCCTTGATCGTCGTGCGGTACATCGTCCTTGTGTCGTCCGGCCGGCAGCCGGACACGCAATGCAGCATGCGCAGATTGTCCCAGATGGCCATGTCGGTCGGGCGCCATGTGTGATGGTAGCTGCAGGTATCGGCAAGCTTGTTGATCGTCTGGCAGACTTCTTCCAGCAACGCGTCACCTTCCGGGTTCTCCATGCCCACAATGCCCTTGGACATGTAGTTCGACACATGCAGCACCTTTTCGCCGGTGGGACGAGTCCAGACCGCCGGGTGAATGGCACGCGGCATCGCACTGGCCTGCTCCTTGAATTCGGGCGAGGAGGGCTTGGGCTGGATCATGCGGTATTGCGCCGGCCGGCCGAACTTGAGTTCGTCGTATTGGGTCGAAAGCGTGTAGATGATTTCCTTGCCCTCGATGCGAGCAAGCAGGTCCCTGGGGAAGGCATTGTATAGCGCGATGCCGTCCATGAAGCCGGTGATCCCGCCTTCCCTGGACAGCTCGACCGAGCGGAGCACGCCGGCACGGTTCAGCTCGTCGTTGTAGCAATGGTCGAAATGCCACGGCAGCCAGTGCGAGACCTGCCGGCCGTCGACTTCGACCACGCCGCGCCCCGGATCGCTGCGGATCTCGATCACGCCCGGAAGGCGGTCCGTATCGACGCGCGAGACCGCCTTGACGGGATGCTCCTTGAGCGGACCGAAGCAATGGCTGAGCGCAAGCTGCATCTCGTCCGACTGCTCGACATTCTCGAACACGATCATGCCGTGCCTGATGAAAAGATCGTCGATTTCCTTCGAGATCGCCGGATCCTCGGCCATCGCCCTGGTCACGCCGCCGATACGCACACCGAACGGCAGATCTTCACTCAAGGGCCTGACATCGGCCAGTGCCATCGTCTTTCTCCCGAAATGCTGAACTATGCGGCGGCCCATGCCACAGTCGGAGCGGCCTGGGAATAGTGAGCCTGCTTAGTTTCCGGCGCCTGCGGGGCTCACGGGAGGGTGGCGCTTTCGCATTTGTCCTGCTGTTCCTCGCTTCCGCCGTGGCCAATGAGGGAAATGGCCAGGAAACCCGCGACCACCAGCACCAGGAACGCCGTGGTGACGAGCGCGAAATACCGGTCGATTATCGCCTTGATCGGCGCACCGAACAGGCGGAACATCACACCCACGGCCATGAAGATGAGCCCGCGTCCGGCCAGGCTGGCCAGGATGAAGGGCACCAGCGCCATTTCGATGAAACCGGCAGTGATCGTCAGCAGCTTGAACGGGACCGGAGTCGTGCCGGCCAGGAAAATGATTTCCCAGTCCCGCTCGCGCAGATAACAGGCCGCCTTGGGAAACGCATCGCTCAGCCCCAGCGTCGCGATCAGCCATGTTCCCGCCGTTTCGTAGAGAAAGTAGCCGATGGCATAGCCGAACAGGCCGCCCAATACCGAAGCGAGAGTGGCGATAACTCCGAAGCGGATCGCTTTTCTGGGCTCGGCGAGGCACAGCAGGCCCAGCAACGGGTGGGGCGGTATCGGAAAGAAGCTCGATTCCGCGAAGCATATTCCCGCAAGCCACCACTCGGCATGCGGATGCGCCGCCTTGGCCATGGTCCAGTCGTAAAGGCGCCGCAGCATGTCCTGTGTCGGTCTCCGGGACGTTTGACCGCTGCTTACCGGCGAAAGAATCACCGGGCAATCGCCAAATTGGTTATTTTGCTTGACAGCGTCACGCTAAATCGGTACATATAGAGAACATCGCGATAAACCGATTCGCTTCCACAGCGCTCGCGCATCGCCCTCTTCCCCAATTCCACGGATAACCGGAGATGGCCGAAACCCACCGGCCCGGCCGCCGCAGCATTTTCCCTGCGCGGCGCCGGCCAGCAATGCCCCAATGGAGCAAGGACTTCCTGTCCGAACTCGCCGCCACGTCCAATGTCAGCGCCTCGGCCCGCAAGGCGGGAATCGCGACCGCCACCGCATACGACACCCGCCGCAGCAATCCCGAATTCAACCGCAAATGGCACGATGCGCTTTGCGAAGGCTATGACCATCTCGAAATGGAGCTGCTCCACCGGCTGCGCACCGGCGAGGTGAAGCCCTCGTCCCGCGCGAAACGAGGCGTGCGCTCTTTCGACAACGCCACCGCTTTCCGCCTGCTTGCCGTGCACCGCGAAACCGTGGCGCGGCAGCGGGCGGTTCAGGACAATGAAAGCGAGGAGGAAATCCTCGCTTCGATCGACCGCAAGCTTGCAAACATGCGCGAGCGGTGGCTCGCCGCCCATGGCCGGAGCGCGGATGACGAGGATTAGGTTACTGCGCTGGCTGCTCAAGCTGGAAGACGAGGATCGCTTTGCCGCGATCGCCGCGCTCAGCGAAGAGGAAAGGAAGGAAATCCGCACCCACTGGCGGCTTTTCGCGCGCCAGACCCAATGGCCGCCCGATGGCGATTGGCGGACGTGGCTGATCATGGCGGGCCGCGGCTTTGGCAAGACCCGCGCCGGCGCGGAGTGGGTCAGGGCCATCGCCCGGCGCAGCCCGGAAGCGCATGTCGCCCTGGTCGGCGCCTCTCTGGGAGAGGCCCGCGCGGTAATGGTCGAGGGCGAAAGCGGAGTGCTGGCGATCAGCCCGCCTGCACGCCGCCCGCAATTCGAACCCTCCCTGCGGCGCCTCACCTGGCCCAACGGCGCGCGGGCGACGCTCTATTCGGCACTGGAGCCCGAAAGTCTGCGCGGTCCGCAACACAGCCATGCCTGGTGCGACGAGGTTGCCAAGTGGAGCAACGCCGGCGGCAAAGCCATCGCCGCATGGGACAATCTGCTGCTGGGCCTGAGGCTGGGCAAGGATCCGCGCGTGCTGGCCACAACCACCCCGCGCACCGTGCCGCTGCTGCGCCGCCTGCTCGGCGAGGACGGCATCGAACTCACAACGGGCAAGACCGAAGACAATGAGGCCAACCTGCCGGGCCGTTTCATCGGGAATATCAGGCGGACATACGGGCGATCGCTGCTGGGCAGGCAGGAACTCGACGGCGAGCTGATCGAGGACTTGCCCGGCGCGTTGTGGACGCGCGGCCTGCTCGAGGAATGCCGCGAGGCCGCGGCATCTTCGCTTCCGGCACGGACGGTGATCGGCGTCGATCCGCCCGCCTCGGCGCAAGGCGATGCCTGCGGGATCGTCGTTGCCGCGCTGGGTGAGGACGGGATCGGCCGCGTTCTTGCCGATGCCTCGATCCGCAGGCCGAGCCCCGAACGCTGGGCGCGCGCAGTCGCACGGGCAGCGCGCAACTGGCAGGCCGACCGCGTTGTCGCCGAGGCCAACCAGGGCGGTGCGATGGTCGCCAGCGTGCTGCGCGCCGCCGATATCGCCCTGCCGCTCAAGCTGGTGCACGCCAGCAAGGGCAAGGCCGCCCGCGCCGAGCC
>JAGREL010000177.1 GCA_020446575.1 Novosphingobium sp.
GCGTGTTCGCGGCCGGCGACGTGGCCGACGACTACTTCCGCCAAGCAATTACCGCTGCGGGCACCGGCTGCATGGCGGCGCTCGATGCCGAACGCTACCTCGCCGAGCGCGAATTCGCCGCGAAGAAGGCAGTGGCCGCGGGCTAGACCTGCAACACTTCCAATAGCTGATCGGCAAGCCAGTCGCGGGCGTGCGGCTCGACGTAGCTATGGGTCGCGTCGGGGCAGTGGCGGATGCGTTGATCGTTCTTCGGCCAGGCGGTCAGAAAGGCCTGGCCCGTGCGGTCGCGGTCAGCGACGAGGAAAACGATTGGGCCTTCAAACCCGGCAATGCTTTCCGCCATCTCCTTTGCGAGGGTGGTCGGCTCGGGCACGGGACGCAGCGCATCGCGCAAGCCGCCGATGAGCTTCGAGAATGAGACCCTGCCGGTCAGAAGCCGCCTGATCGCCGCCGAATTGGTCAGCCGTCGCTTGTAGTGGTCGCGCAGGGCATCGGGCGAACGCGCGGCATCGTTGCCTTCGATGGTCCATGGGTTGGACAGTACCAGCGCGTCCAGTCCTTCGCCACCTGCCAGCATCAGCGCGCTCGCGGCGTCGCAATTGCCGAAGCCGACGACGCGCTCGAGCAGCGGGCATGTTTCACGGAAGACTGCCAGCGCGGCTGCGATATCCGGAGCACTCGAGCGGAAGCCGCCGTTGAGGCCCTCGCTGTCGCCGGTGCCGCGCCGGTCGAAGCGGAAGACGGGGAATCCCTCTTCGGCAAGCCGGGCGGCAAATAGCGCCTGTCCTGCCCATGCACCCGAACGGATTTCGTTGCCGCCGGTGACCAGCAGCAGCCCGGTCGCGGCATCGCCTTCGTCCAGCGTGCCGACGAGCTGCGAGCTTTCGCACTCGAACGTCAGGTGCTGCCGCGTCATGCCGCCAATCCGATCGCGAGGATGGCAGCCAGCGCGTCGGCCTGTTGGCGGTTCTCATCGGGCTCGGCCCGCAGCCAAAGGCCCGCGCCGCCGACCATGTCCTGGCCGATTTCCTGGACGTTGGGTCCTTCGCGAGGTGCCAGCGACTGGAACTGGTCGATGAATTCGGCGCTCAGCCTGTATCCGGTGAGTTCGATGCCTTCGGCCATCGCCTGGTCCATCAGATCCTGCTGGGTCTCGACGGTTCCGGCTTCGCGCGCGGCAAGGATCCTTGCGCGGATCATCTGCCGCAGGATCGAGGCGCCGTTGATCGGAGCGTAGTGCCGGCAGGGCAGCTTTTCCGGTGTCAGCAGGCAGCCGCCGCGAATGCCGAGGACATGTGTCGCGCCGAAATGCATGGCCGCGAAGGCAACTGCATCGCGCCAGTCTTCGGGAGACTGCACCTCGAGGGGCTGCAGGCTTTCATTGCAGCCGGGCAAGTCGGGCAGGAAGCAGTCCACGCCCGCACCGTCCAGCCGCCGCATCACTTCCACGCTCTGGCGGCGCAGGCGATTGGCTTCGTCGAACAGAGCGGGGACAACCAGCAACCGGTTCGTGCGGCCGCGATCGAAAGCGAGCGCGTATTCTTCGGAGGTTCCGCCGCCGGGCAGCGGGCAGGGCCAGGAAAGCGGCGTCACGAGCCGTTGTGCTTGGCCTCTGCGAAGGCGAGCAGCGAGCCATAGCTTTCCAGCAATTCACCGTCGATTTCGTCATCCTCGATGATGATGTCGAGCCGGTCTTCCATTTCGGTAAGCAGGCCCGCGACAGCCATTGAATCGAGTTCGGGCAAATGGCCGAACAGCCCGGTGTCGGACGTGAAATCGTCGGCCTGGCCTTCTCTGAGCCCCAGCACATCCGTCAGGATCTTGCGCAGAAGCAAGTCGATCTCGCTGTTCATGGCCCCCTCATGGCACACGGAAAGCGGCGCTCTAGCCATGCTTTTCCCGTCCGGCAAGGCGGCGCAGGCCGGCCTTGGCGAAAATCAGCCAGTTCTGGGGGGCAAGTGGGCGCATCGCATCGATCCGGAATCGCGGGCGGACGTCTTCCATCCAGTCACGCTTGTAGCCGTCGTTGCCGGTGCCGAAGTCGACGGTTGATACGCGGTCGACGTCGATGACGTGGCGGAACAGCGCGGCGCTCAGCACCGAACCGGGCGATAGCGGCTTGGCCGTCTCCCTGTGGGCAAGCTTGTGGATAAAAGCGGTATTGCCTTCGACCGTCCACATCTGTGCCGCGACTGCCTCACCCTCGGCACGCGCGACGCCCAGACGCAATCGGCCTGCCGCGCCCTCCTGCTCGGCAAAAGCGCGCAGGAATTCCGGCGAGCCTTCCTCCGGTTTCCAGCTCTCTCCGTAGATTTCCTCGTACTCGGCCCAGACGCCTGCATCGAACTGCGTGAGCACTTCGGCATCGACCTTCCTGGTCTTGCGCTTGAGCGTGGTGCGCAGCTGGCCGGGGCGGGAGGCCAGGTATTCCTCATAGCTGCGGTTCCTGACCTGCAGCACGTGATTGGTGTCGCATTCCTCGCGGGACACGAACCAGCCGGCATGCCGGAACGCATTCTCGACAAGCGTGGCGCTGCCGTCTTCGTCCGGCAGGCCCGACAGCGTGACGCGATGCGCGCGTCCGGCAAGATCGCGGGCGAGTGCCGTCAGCAGCTGGTCCGCGGCCGCCCCGTCCGATATCAGCGGGCGGAACAGGAAATTGTACCAGTTGGAGAGGCCAAGCAGGTGCCCATTGCCTGGCTGGAGCGGCAGCACTGCGACGGCGTCACCGTCCCGCGCGACTGCGATCAGTGGCTTGAGGCCACAATGGTCGGCGAGCCCCTGCCACCAGGCCAGCCGGTCGAACGGCGTTAACTGCGTTTCCGGGGAAAGCAGGCACGACAGGCGCGCGTCCGATTGCACTTCCTTAAGATCGGCGTGATACTCGATCGCGATCACAGGCCCTGTTACCTTCAGTCCGGAGTTCCCAAACGACGTGCGCGGCGAAGCTGAAAACACGATCCGGCCGCTCGACCATCTCGCGCTCATGGGTGCCGATGAGGCTCCCGCGCTCGTGCTGCGTGGAGGAACGCTTAGCTTCAATGACTTAAGAACGCGTGTCTCCCGCCTTGCCGGATGGTTAAGCTCACGCGTGCCGGAAAAGGGCGCTCGCATCGCGAGCTGGGTCGCGAAAGGCGAACTCGCCTGCCTCATGCCGCTTGCGGCGGCGCGGGCAGGGCTGGTGCATGTGCCGGTCAATCCGCTGCTGAAGCACGCGCAGGTCGCCCACATCCTGGCCGATAGCGGCGCGGCGATGCTGGTCGCGACTCCCGCGCGGCTTTCGGGCCTTCAGGAAAGCGACGTCCCGGAAAGTTGTGCGCTGGTAGGGGAAGGCGATGCCCTTGCGGAAGCCGAAGCGCAACATGGTGATCTGCCACCGTCTTCTGCCGATCCTAACGAACTGGCAGCGATTCTTTATACCAGCGGTTCCACCGGCAAGCCCAAGGGAGTGATGCTCAGCCACGCCAATATGTGGCTGGGGGCGGAGAGCGTTGCCGCCTATCTTGGTATGCAACCCGACGACCGGACGCTCGCTGTGCTGCCGCTGTCATTCGATTACGGACAGAACCAGCTGCTCTCGACCTGGTATGCCGGCGCTTGTGTCGTGCCGCTCGATTACCTGACACCGCGCGATGTGGTCAAAGCGATCGAACGCCATGGCGTGACTACCCTGGCCGCAGTGCCGCCGCTCTGGGTGCAGCTGGCCGAGCTGGACTGGCCACCGGAAACAGCGGCGAAGCTGCGGCGACTGACCAACAGCGGCGGCGCGCTCACGCCGGATCTGGTGCGCAGCTTGCGAGCTCTGTTCCCGCCGGCGCGGCTTTTCGCCATGTACGGCCTTACCGAGGCGTTTCGTTCAACATTCCTCGATCCGGACCTGATCGACAGCCACCCGACATCCATGGGCACGGCCATTCCCCACGCCGACGTTCTGGTGATCCGTGACGACGGCGAGGTTGCAGCGGACGGCGAGGAGGGTGAACTGGTCCATTGCGGGCCGCTGGTGGCGCAAGGCTACTGGCAGGATCCCGAACGCACTGCCGAGAGGTTCAAGCCGGCGCCGAAGGCCTCGCACTATGGCGGGACGGCTGTCTGGTCCGGCGACAGGGTGAAGCGGGATTCCGATGGGTTGCTCTATTTCGTTGGTCGGCGTGATGCGATGATCAAGAGCGCCGGCAATCGCATCAGCCCGCAGGAAATTGAGGATGCGGCGCTGGCGACCGGGCTGGTTGCCGAAGCGGTTGCATTTGGCTTGCCCGACGAGCGGCTGGGACAGGCGATCCATCTGGTCGTCCGAGCAGCGCCAGGTACTTCAGGAATAGAGGAAGAATTCGCGCACAAGCTTATGCAAGAATTACCGAATTTCATGCAGCCCAAGCAGATTCACTGGCGCGAGACCATGCCAGTGGGCCCCAATGGCAAAATCGATCGCACCGGGCTTCGCGCGGAACTGGCCGCATGAAGCCGCTTGGTCCGATCCCACAAGGCTATGAAGCCGTTGAAGGCGCGCTTGCGGTTGATGGCATTTCCGTCACGGACCTGATCGAGCGCGCCGGCGGCACGCCGCTGTTCGTCTATTCAAGTGGGCTGATCCGTAGCCGGGTTGCCGAACTGCGGGCCGCGATGCCTGACAGGCTGGCAATTCATTATGCAGTAAAAGCAAACCCTTATAATCCCGTTCTTGGCCTGTTTTCTCAGCTTGTGGACGGTTTCGATATCGCATCCGGCGGGGAGCTGGCGATGGTGCGCGAAGCCGGCATCGATTGTGCCCGTGTGAGCTTTGCCGGTCCCGGAAAGCGCGACGAGGAGCTGGAAGCCGCGATTCTAGCCGGAGTGACGCTCAATCTGGAATCCGAGGCGGAAGCGGATCGTGCATTCTCGATCGCCGAGGCGGTGGGGATCGCGCCTCGCTTGGCTATAAGAGTCAATCCCGACTTCGATCTGAAGGGTTCGGGCATGAAAATGGGCGGCGGGGCCAAGCCTTTCGGGATCGATGCCGAACGGGTCCCCGCTCTGGCCCGCCGCGTGATCGGTTCCGGGGCTGAATGGCGCGGTTTCCACATTTTTGCGGGCAGTCAGGCGCTCGATGCGGAGGCTATTGCCGAAACCCAGGCGCAAACGCTGCTGCTGGCGGGACAACTCGCCCAGGAAACCGGTGTCCCCCTGCCACATTGCAATCTCGGCGGAGGTTTCGGAATTCCCTATTTTCCGGGCGATCAACCGCTGGACATAGCCCTTATTGGCAGTTTGCTGGCCGAGCGCTTCGCGGAATTGCCGCCGGCCTTGGCTGACACCGATTTCTGCATCGAACTCGGACGCTATCTGATTGGTGAGGCAGGTGTCTATCTGACCCGCATCGTCGATCGCAAAGAGAGCCATGGCGAGATCTTCCTGATCACCGACGGCGGACTGCATCACCAGCTCGCTGCGTCCGGCAATTTCGGCACGGTGGTGCGGCGCAACTATCCGGCCGCCATCGCCACTCGCTTCGGCACCGAGGTGGAGGAGGAAGCCTCGATCGTCGGTTGTCTGTGCACTCCGCTCGATCGGCTTGCAGACAAGGCAGGATTTCCCCGGGCCGAAGTGGGAGACGTAGTCGCCATATTCTGTGCCGGCGCTTACGGAGCCAGCGCCAGCCCCTCGGCATTCCTCGGGCAGGGCCCGGCGAAAGAAATGCTGGTTTAATCAAGGGCTAACGTTTGCCGCCCCGCCTGTCTCGAAACGGGATCGGGCCAAAGATTGGCAATCAAGACTAACGCAATATTCACCCTTTTTCCCGATAGCTGAGGCGGAAATTACCAGGCGTTTGTCGGGGGAATGACGTCTTCCTCACGTTGCCTGGTGCTGTCGAGGAAGTGCCAATGCCCAATCTCCGCCTTGCCCGCCTGGTCGCTGTGAGCGTCACGGCCGGTCTTGCGCTGGCCGGATGTGCGGCCAGTTCAGGCCCGCAACTGCCGCCGGCGTCTTTCGTCGCGATGCAGGAAGGCCCCGGCGAAGATTATGTCATCGGACCTCTCGACGAACTGACGATCTTCGTCTGGCGCAACCCCGAACTCGGCGCCAAGGTGCAGGTCAGGCCCGACGGGCGGATCACGACGCCGCTGATCACCGACATGCCGGCAGTCGGCAAGACGCCGTCCATGCTGGCCGAGGACGTGAGACTGCAGCTTTCCCAGTATATCGAGGATCCGCTGGTCTCGGTCATCGTCAACAAGTTCGCAGGAACATTCAGCCAGCAGGTCCGGGTGGTCGGCGCGACCGAGAAGCCGGCCTCGATCCCCTACCGTGCGAACATGACGCTGCTCGACGCGATGATCGCGGTGGGCGGGCTGTCCGAATATGCCGCGGGCAATCGTGCCCGTCTGATCCGCTTCGACAAGCAGAGCGGCCGTCAGCGCGAGTTCGCGCTGCGCCTCGGCGACCTGCTGAAAAAGGGCGAAAGCCGGGCGAATGTGATGCTCGAGCCAGGCGACGTCATCATCATCCCAGAGAGCATGTTCTGAAGGTGAGAGGGATCAGGACAAGCCAATGAACTCGCTCTATGACGAAATTCTCTCAGCGCTCCACAGTATCTGGCACCGGCGCTGGCTGGCGCTGGCGGTGGCCTGGGCCATCTGCCTGATCGGCTGGATGGCCGTGGCCATGGTGCCGAACACCTACGAATCGAAAGCGCGGATTTACGTTCAGCTCGACGATGCGCTGGCCCAGCAGGTCGGCATCGTCGCCGATCGCAAGCGCGACATCGAGCGTATTCGCCAGACCCTGACCAGCGCGGTCAATCTCGAAAAGGTCGTGCGCTCCACGCGCATCGGCGACAATGTGACGACGCCCAAGCAGATGGAAGGAACCGTCCTGGGTCTGGCCACGGACATCAAGGTGGTCAGCGAGCAGGACAATCTGTTCAGGATCTCGGCGATTTCGAGCGACGGATCGCTTTCCGATGCCGAGAACGCGCAGCTCGCGCAGGACATTGTCCAGAAAATGATCGATATTTTCCGCGAGGAGAATCTCGCGGGCAATCGTAGCGAGGTCGCCGAAACGCTCGATTTCGTGAACGAGCAGCTTGCCCAGCGCGAGAAGGAGCTGGAGGCGGCGGAACAGCGGCGGCTCGTGTTCGAAGCCTCCCATCCCGAAATGATCCAGGGCGGAGAGGCTAGCCGGCGTCAGCTGGAGGGATCGCGCGGCCAGCTACGCAATATCGATGCGGATATCGCCGCGGCCGAAAGCGCTGTCGCAGCCATCAGAGGGCAACTCGCCGGGACACCGAGGACAGTCGCCGGCGCGGGCGGAGGCGGGGCGAGAGCATCGCTTGCACAGGCGAACGCGGACCTTGCCTCGATGCGCGCGCGGGGGCTGACCGACAGCCATCCTGACGTGATCGCGGTCAAGAACCAGATATCCACCCTGCGCGCCGCTGCACAGAATGAGCGGACCGACGACAGCGTGGGCATGCCCAATCCGGCCTATTCGTCGCTGCAATCGATCCTCGCCGACCGTGAAGCGAGCGTGCAGGCGCTCAGGGCGCGCAGAACGGCGCTGCAGGCGGAAATTTCATCGCTCACCGCCAACCAGATCGACAATCCCGAAGTTGCGGCGGAAGCCCAGCGCATCAGCCGCGACTACGATGTGCTGCGCCAGCAGTACGACAAGCTTTTGCGCGACCGCGAGGAGCTGCGTCTGCGTGGCGAAGTGAAAACCGAGCGCGACGCGGTGAAATTCGAAGTCGTGGACCCGCCGACGACACCGCGCCAGCCGGTCGCACCGAACCGACCCATTCTGCTCGCCGCGGTCCTTTTCCTAGGCATCGGCGCAGGCGGAGGCGCGGCATTCGGCATCGGACAGCTGCGGTCGACATTTGCGACCACGGCCCGGCTCGAGCGCCTGACCGGCCTGCCGGTGCTCGGCTCGATATCGCTGAATCTGACCGAAGCTGCCCGCAAGCTGCGCTGGCGGCGGCTCACGTACTTCTTTGCCGGTTCGGCCGGATTGGTCGGAATCTTCATCCTGCTGCTGGCGATGGAATTCGTCCAGCGCGGAATGGTGGCGTGAGGAGGAGCGGATGACCGATCAAAGCAAGATTCCGCTTCCCTCCGAAGAAAGTGGGGATGAGGAAACCCAATCGCTGATCGAACGCGCGGTGAAGGCATTCGACCTTGGCAAGCTGTCGCCTCCGCCGGTTCCGGACCAGCTTCCGGCAGGCAAGCGCAAGCCTGCAGGTCGAGAGCCAGTTCCGGCGTCGCCCGCAGTCGCGACGCCTTCAGCCGAAGCTGCTGCGTCACCGGTAAAGCAGGAAACCCGGGCAGCGGAGCCGGCGGCGATGCCGCGAGCGGAAGAGATCGCCGGCCCGGCCCAGTTCCTGGGGCCGCGTCATCCGGTTGAGCGCGATCATCTGCGCGAGCAGGGGCTGATCGTTCCGGAAGGCGGCGTTACCGCGCTTCTCGAAGAGTTCCGCATCGTCAAGCGCCAGTTGCTGGTGCAGGCGG
>JAGREL010000178.1 GCA_020446575.1 Novosphingobium sp.
GGTTGCTCCTTCGGCGCCCGTTGATTCGCCAGTTGGCGAATCGCAGGGACTCTCCCGCGCTGTCAGCGACTGCCCATAAATGGCTGCCGGGCGAGGAGGAGTCAATCTGAGCGGACTCGACCGGGAGGATTATCCACCAGCCCGGCGTATGGCGTAGAACATCGCATCGCGCTCGTGAATGAAGTGGCCGCCGGCCCTTTCCTTTGCCAGCGCGAAGATCGCCCGTGCCACGTCATGAGACCTGATCGAACGGTATTTTCGCCTCTTCCCCCACAGGAACAGGTCGATAATCGGGCTCGCCAGGATCGCAAGGCGTTCCCCCAAACGCTTGTCGTCCCCACGCGGGCCGCGCAGGAGGCCAGGCCTGAGAATGTCGAGCCGGCGAAAGTGCAGCCGGCTCAGTTCCCGTTCCGTCTCGCCCTTGACGCGAAGATAGCGATTGCTGCTCGCAGGATCGGCGCTCACCGACGAGACGACGATCATATGATCGATTCCCGCCGCCTGGGCCGCGCGTGCGCAAGCAAGCACAAGATCATGATCGACCGCGCGGAAAGCCGCCTCGTCCTTGCCTGCCTTGTTCCACGTCGTTCCCAGTGCACACACCAGCACATGGGCATTGGCAGCAGCAATGGCATCCGGCCAGCCGGCGGGATCGGCCAACAGCATTTCCATGCGCGCGCCATGGGGCAACTTCACCTCGCGCCGGGTGATACCGATCAGGCGGATGTCCGAGCGGCTCACGGCCTGCTCGATCATTGTCCAGCCGACAAGCCCCGTCGATCCGACGAGGCAAAGCCGCTTCGGCGCAGTCTGCCTGCTAATGCCGATATCGCCCCCCGACATCTCGTCGTCCCTATACATTGCGCAGACCCTCGGGACTGCGGCCGTAGATATCCTCGTACCGCGAGATGGCGAAGCGGTCCGTCATTCCGGCTATATAGTCGGCAATATGGCGGCTCCTGTCCGGCTCGAAGCGCGGAAGCCGGGTGATCCATTCCTCGTCCATAAGCACCGGTTCCTGGGAGTATGCGGCAAACAGTTCGGCAACCACCCGGCGCGCGCGCTGGGCCGTGGCGGCCTGCTCGGGATGGTAATAGAGCTTGTCGTACATGAAGCGCTTGAAACTGCGCTCTGCCGCCTCCATCGCCTCGGAGAACGCCGCGCTGGGCCGACCGGCCCCGCGCACCTCCGATACATCGGCCATTCCTTCCGTACGGCGTCCGGTCTCGGCAAGCACATCGTTGACCATCAGGCCGATCTGGCTGCGAATCAGCTCCCGCAGCTGGCGGTCGCGGGGCGCATCGGGATAGCGGCGCTCGACCTCGCGCCATTGGTCGGCAACGAATTCCTGCGCGAGCAGTTCATCGAGATCCAGGAACCCCGCGCGCAACCCGTCGTCGATGTCGTGATTGTCGTAGGCGATGTCGTCGCAGATTGCCGCCACCTGCGCTTCCAGCGACGGCCAGCTATCCAGTTCCAGAGGGAATTGCGCATCAAGTTCGGCCAGAGCCCAGTTGGCCTGGTCGACCGGCCCGTTGTGCTTGGCAAGGCCCTCAAGCGTCTCCCAGGTGAGATTGAGGCCGTCATGTTCGCAATAGGGCGATTCGAGCCGCATCACGGTGCGAAGACAATGGGCATTGTGATCGAAACCACCATAGGCATGAAGCGCCCCGTCCAGCGCCTCCTCACCCGCGTGACCGAAAGGCGGATGACCGATATCGTGGGCAAGTGCGAGGGCTTCGGTCAGGTCTTCGTCCAGCCCCAGTGCACGGGCGATGACCCGGGCAATCTGGGAGACTTCCAGGCTGTGAGTCAGCCGGACGCGATAATGATCGCCATCGGGGGCGACGAATACCTGCGTCTTGTAGCGCAAGCGCCGGAAAGCGATCGAATGGATCACCCGGTCACGGTCGCGCTGATAGGCGCTGCGCGGCCCCCGTGTGAGCGCCGCCTCCAGCGGAAATTCACGCCCTCGTGAGCGCTCTGGATCGGACGCGAATGGCGCGCGCTGCAAGTCGGCTCTACTCCCCACCAAGGACGGACGCCCCGATTGGCCCCGCGCCCTATCGCAAGCTGCGCGGGTCAGTCCAGACGCCGACAGCCTGGTGAACCAAACCAGTTGTGCACAACGCCGCGGAACCGGCTCTGACCGTGATCAGATCGTCGGAACTGCGATTCGCGGGCTTACTGCAGTCGAATCGTCACGCAATCAGGGCAATGACGACAATCGTAGCCACTGCCGCAGTGATCGCGCCCCATTTCAGCAAGAATGTGAAACCGCCGTAGGTTTCCTTCGCCGCCTTCATGTTATCGCCCGAATCCATGAATTTCTTCCCCGATAGCTGCCGATTGAGCCTGCCGATGCCTCTATCGTCCGATCCGCCCAGGCTCAAGTGATTAGCCTTAATCCGGTCTTTACCCAATCGCGGTATTCCCCGTTCGGATCACCTTGGGATCTGGATCTGGCGGAACAAAGCATGCCCGAACTCGAGCAGCGCCTGCTCATGCTAATCGATGACGAACCGGCACAGTGCCGGCTCATTTCCGCGCTTGCGGCGCGCGAGGGATGGCGCACGATCATTGCCACCGATTCGGAAACCGCCATCGCCACCCTCGGAACCCGGCAGGGCATGCAGCTCAACGCAATCGTCCTGGATCAGTGGGTGCCCGGCGACGACGCCTGCGCGCTGATAGCCGAACTCAAGAGCCGCCGTCCGGCCATTCCCATTCTGATGCTGACGACCAGCGCCTCGCCGCTGCTTGCGGTCGAAGCGATGCGGGCCGGCGCCACCGACTATCTTATCAAGCCGGTCGCCCCGGACCGGCTGATGCAGGCCCTGCGTCTCGCAACGACCCGTGAGACCCCGCGCGACGAACTGGCACCGCTCACCGAAAAAATGCCTTCGAATCCGGATTTCGAGGCAATGATCGGTGCGGCGCCTACGTTCCGTGCAGCGCTTGCGGTGGCCGCAAAAGCTGCTCGCGGCCACAGCCCGGTGCTGATCGAAGGAGAAAGCGGCACCGGCAAGGAGATGCTCGTACGCGCGATGCACGCCGCTTCGCCTCGCGCCAAAACTCCGCTTCGCATCATCAATATCGGTGGAACGCCTGCCAATTCGATCGAATCGGTGCTGTTCGGCCATGAAAAGGGAGCCTTCCCGGGAGCATTCGATCGCCAGATCGGCGCCTTGCAGCATTGCGACGGCGGCACGCTGGTGCTCGATGAGATCGACCGGCTGGATATCGCGGTGCAGGAGCGTCTCGTCGAGTCGCTGAAACGCGGCGATGTCAGGCCGATCGGAGCGCATCACAGCTTCAAAGTCGATGTCCGGCTAATCGCTGCGAGCAACTTGCCGTTGAAGGATATGGTTGCGGGCGGTCTTTTCCTTGCAGAATTGCTTGAGGCCATCTCAGTGGTTTCGGTGACACTGCCTCCCCTGCGCGAGCGGCCCGGCGACATACCGGCGCTCTCCCGTCATTTTCTTGGCCGCATCGGCGATCAGCCGGGCCTGCGAGAGCTGGGCATCACCGACGGAGCGCTGGCGCTGCTTGCAGCCTACGACTGGCCCGGCAACGTGCGCCAGCTTCAGGCAGTCCTGTTCCGCGCGGCCGTGTTCTGCGACGGCGACGCGTTGACTTCGGAAGATTTTCCACAGCTTCTCAACATGCTCGGCACGGATCAATCCTCTGTGTTGGTCGGCCCGGTTCAGGAAAGCTCCGGCGTCATGCTCTATACCGCGGATGGCAATCTGCGGCCGCTCGAGGAAATCGAGGCCGACGTCATCCGCCTTGCCATCGGCCATTATCGCGGACGCATGACAGAAGTCGCGCGCCGGCTGGGCATCGGTCGTTCGACCCTTTACCGCAAACTGAGCGAACTCGGCATAGACAACGCCGCCTGACCAGCGACCGCACGGTCGATTGTGCTGCCGACATCGCAGGCAAGCCGCCGTTCCACTGGGGCGAGCATTGACAATGCGGACGGACCGGCCCGAATGCCTCTCCAGGAAGTGAGAGGATCATCATGACCGAGACGGAGCGCCTCGCCGCGATCGAGGAAATTCGCAAACTGAAAGCCGCATACTGGCGCGGCGTCGACATGGCGGACGGCGATCTCGTCCGTTCCATCCTCGCCGAGAAGTGCGTGCTCGATTACATGGGGTGTTGCACGGATCCCCAGACCGGCATCGATCACATGCCTGCCATGAACGTGGTGCTCACGGGACGCGATTCATGGATTTCGGACGCATTCGAAGGCCCCAGGGTCGTAACCGTCCATCAGGGTCACCAGGCAGAAATCAAGGTTACAGGCGAGACCACCGCCAAAGGCATCTGGGTCTTTACCGACCGCTTCTTCATGCCCGAAGGCGCGCCTTTCTCCCGACTGACCGGCTACGGCCATTATCACGATACCTACGAGCTGGAGGACGGCGGCTGGAAACTCATGACGACGAAGATCACTCGCATCCGCGTGGAAGTGAGCTGACATGGCCGAACATGATTTCACGGGCCGAACGGCGCTGATCACCGGCGCGGCCTCCGGTATCGGCGCAGCATGCGCGCAATGGCTGGACCGGCACGGCATTGCCGAACTTGTGCTCGTCGATCTCGATGAGCGCGGCCTCCAGAAGCTCGAATTGTCCTGCCAGGCGCAGCGGATCGCCGGCGACGTGGCCGATCCGTCGCTGTGGGATGCCATCGAGGGGCAGCTCTCGCGCCTCGATCACGCCCATATCAATGCCGGGATCGCCAATGGCTGCGCGCTGGTCGATCAGGATTTTGACGACTGGAAGCGCATGCTTGCCATCAATCTCGACGGCATGTTCCTCGGCTTGCGAACGGCCCTTCGCATCATGAAGAAACATGGGGACGGCAAGAGCATCGTGCTGACGAGTTCGGTCGCCGGTATCAAGCCGCTTCCGGCAACCGCGGCCTATGGCTCCAGCAAGGCTGCAGTCGCCCATCTTGCGCGGATCGCTGCAGCGGAACACGCGGCGGATGGAATCCGCGTCAACGCCGTCGCACCGGGGCGAGTCGATACGCCGATCTGGACAAAGACCGCGCAGTTCCGCCAGCTTGAACAGGAGCTTGGCTCCCGCGAAGCCGCCCTGGCTGCGCTGGCCGAAGAAGCCGCACCGCTCGGCCGTGTCGCCACGGCGGACGAAATGGCCGGCCAGATCGGCTTCCTGCTGTCGGACGAGGCCTGGAACATCACTGGCACGGTGCTGGTGAGCGACGGCGGCTACAGCCTTTAGTCACGAACCATAGGATCCGGCGGAGACCCGGAGCCCGACTCTCGCAAGTTTACGGTGCCTGTGATAGATTGGCTTTGCCCAACCGATTGGGACAGCATTTTTCGATTGCCGATAACAGGACGAGGTAGGGCCAATCACAAGCAGACGGGAGACACAGCTGCAGGTTCCGATCGGCCTCATCCGATAAGCGAAGGTGACGCGACATGACCGATACCGAACTTCTCGCCTCGTTCCGCCGTGAGGCAAATGGTGATTGGACGTGCATCAGGCCGGTGCTGATCGACGGAACCGCCCGTAATATGGCTTTCGCGCCCGGCGCCAGGGTGTCGCACACCGACATGTTCATGGGGGTCGACATCGCCCGAAAGCTCGATGACGCAGCCTCCCGGCAAGAAGTTTCAGCTGAGCTGCGGACTCCGCTTCACCACTGATCCAAAGTCCGTCGGGGCGGCTTCAGCCCGGCGGCAATTGTCCGAAATCGGTCAGCGCAGCATCGCGCATGCCGCGCCATACATGTGCTGCCTGCACAGTCTCGGGCACATCATGCACCCGCAATAGCTGCACACCGGCGTCCATCGCCTTGACAGCGAGAGCCAGCGAGCCGCCGAGACGCTGATGCGCCGGAGCTTCGTTGGAAAGGGCTCCGATCATGCGCTTGCGGCTGGCACCGACAAGCAACGGCTGGCCCAGCGCATGGAACATCGGCAAGGCGTTCATCAGCGCGAGATTGTCGGCAACCGACTTGCCGAAGCCGATGCCGGGATCG
>JAGREL010000179.1 GCA_020446575.1 Novosphingobium sp.
AACGCTATCCGCTTGCCGACCGGCGCGGCGATGTTATGGCGGCGCGCACGCTCCTGCGCGACCGGCTCGCCAGGATCGACTGACAACGGCGGAAGGATGGAGTTCGCATGAGGATAGCGGTTTTTGCTGGCGACGGGATCGGCCCCGAAGTGACGCGCGAGGCGGTTCGCGTGCTGGAAGCGCTGGAACTGCCGGAGCTGGAGCTGACCGAAGGCGATGTCGGCGCCGCGGCCTATCGCAAGCATGGCCACCCGTTGCCGCAGGAAACGCTCGATATCGCAAGGAATGCCGGTGCGATCCTGTTCGGCGCGGTCGGCGATTTCGAATGCGACAATCTTGAACGCCATTTGCGCCCCGAGCAGGCCATTCTCGGCCTTCGCAAGGAATTGACGCTCTTCGCGAACCTGCGCCCGGCAAAGGTCTTCGCCGGGCTGGAGGACCTGACTTCGCTGAAGCCCGAGGTCGCCCGGACTATCGACCTGCTGATCGTGCGGGAGCTGAACGGCGATGTCTATTTCGGCGAGAAGGGCATGCGCACGCTGCCCGACGGGCGCCGTGAGGGTTACGACCTCATGTCCTATGCCGAGGACGAGGTCCGCCGCATCGCGCATGTCGGCTTTCGTGCCGCCATGGGCCGCAGGAAGAAGCTCTGTTCGGTCGACAAGGCCAATGTGCTGGAAACTTCCCAGCTGTGGCGGGACGTGATGCTCGAAGTGGCGAAAGAATACCCGGAAGTCGAACTCAGCCACATGTATGTCGACAATGCGGCGATGCAGCTCGTCAAGGGACCCGGCCAGTTCGATGTGGTCGTCACCGGCAACATGTTCGGCGATATCCTCTCCGATCTGGCGAGCATGTGCGTCGGCTCGATCGGCTTGCTCGCTTCGGCTTCCTTGGGTGAAGGGACCTTCGGCCTCTACGAGCCGATCCACGGAAGCGCGCCCGACATTGCCGGCCAGGGCCTTGCCAATCCGATGGCCACAATCCTTTCCGCTGCCATGCTGCTGCGGCACAGCTTCGCGCGAGAGGCCGATGCCCGCAGGATCGAAGCGGCGGTTGCCAAGGCGCTGGCCGATGGCATCAAGGGCGGGGATCTGGGCGGAAGCGCAGGCACTCGGGAAATCGGCGATGCCGTGCTGGAGCGGCTATAAACCGTAAAGTTTCCTTTATCTTTACCATATATCGCGCGAGGCTATGGATGTGACTTCTTCCGAGCTCGCCGGGGCGACTGATATTGCGGCGAAACCGCTCGAGCTCGCCATTATCCTGCCGACGCTGAACGAGCGGGCCAACCTTTCCTTGCTGGTCGAACGACTCGACAGTGCGCTGGCGGGCATCGCCTGGGAAGCGATCATCGTCGACGACAACAGCCCCGATGGCACGTCCGACGAAGCGCGGGCCATATCCCTGCGCGATCCGCGGGTCAGGGTGATCCAGCGCATCGGCCGCCGTGGCCTTGCTTCGGCCGCGATCGAAGGCATGCTTGCAACTGCCGCGCCGGTCGTGGCTGTCATGGATGCCGACCACCAGCACGATCCCAAGCAGCTGCCGGGAATGCTGCAGGCGGTGGCGAGCGGCGAATGTGACGTTGCAGTCGCCTCGCGCTTTGCCGAGGGCGCCAGCACCGAAGCCTGGAACCAGCCGAAGCGCGAGCGTGCGTCGAGCCTTGCCAATGCGCTTGCCCGCAGACTGATCCATGTGGAGCTTTCCGATCCAATGAGCGGCTATTTCATGCTTCGTGCCGATACGGTGCGCGCCGATGCGCACCGGCTTTCGGGCGTCGGCTTCAAGATCCTGCTCGACATCCTCGCGACTTCGGATACGCCGCTGCGGGTGAAGGAGTTCCCGCTGGCCTTCGCCGCCCGCGCGCACGGCGAGAGCAAGCTCGACCGGACCGTGGTTTTCGAATTCGTGGTCGGGCTGTACGACAAGTGGCTCGGCCGGGTCATACCAACGCGCTTCGCATTGTTTGGCACGATCGGCGCGATGGGCGTGCTGGTGCACATGGCTGTGCTGGCCGTGTTCCTCAGCATCTTTGGCGGCGACTTCAAGGGTCAGCTCGTCTCTGCTTTCGAACTCGGCCAGACGATCGCAGCGGTGACGGCGATGACGTTCAACTTCCTGCTCAACAATGCGTTGACCTATGCCGACAAGCGCCTTTCCGGCTTCGTGCCGCTGATGCGCGGCTGGGCCAAGTTCGGCCTGACCTGTTCGGTCGGACTGCTGGCCAATGTCGGCGTCGCGGCCGTTCTCGTCAATTTCGGCTTCCACGAATATCCCGCAGCGCTGAGCGGTATCATCATCGGCTCGGTGTGGAACTTCGCCCTGTCTTCGCGCTTCGTATGGGGACGTTATTGATTTCCGGTTTTGCCGGCCGAAGCTTCTAGCGCCAGCTGTCCAGCCACATCCACTTGACGAAAGAGTTCGAGCCCCCGTGCAGCGCTGCCGAAGACAGTATCGGGTAGAACCACGCGAAGATTCCCGCGGTTACAACGAGCGCCGCAACCGCCGCCCAGCGCCACTTGCCGCCCGCACGCCACATTTCCTCCAGCGCTAGAGCCAGGCAGCCCATCAGGAAGGCTCCGGGGAGCAGGTAGTGGTAATAGAACTGCACCGGCTTTTCGGTGACGATCCACATGCCGATGCTGGCCAGATAGAGCAGGGCAAAGGCAAGCGCGTCGTGGCGCCGTCTTCGCATGCCCGCCCACAGGCACCAGAACAGGGCAGGTAGCCCTGCCAGCATCGAGAAGGGGTTCCCCAGCAGCAGCACGCCGCGCTGTGCGCCGTCGACCGGTTCGTAGAGGTACCAGACCGGCCGCCAGTTCACGATCCACTGATACCAGACACTGCGATAGGGATGCGGTTTCACCACGCTGTCCTGCAGCTCGATCATGTAGCGGTGGTGCCCGATGAAATCGAACGGGTTGACCGGATCGTGCTTGAAGAAGAAGGTCGGCGTGAATGTCGCCCAGTAAACCGCAAGCGGCAGAATTCCCAGCCAGAACGCCGCCTCGACCAGCGAGATGCCCGCGACCGGCCCCCCTTGCGTGGCAGTGAGGAAGCGCCAGCCGCTGGTCTTCAACCGGATCGCAAGGAAGGCGAGGCCGGGAAGCATCGCCGCCGGCACGATGCTCCATTTGGCTCCGATCGCAAGCCCGAGCAGGATGCCGGTTGCAGCCAGTCGCCACCGCGCCTGTCCGGCAGGCGAGTCGAGCGCGGCGGCGAACTGCCAGAGCGCCGCCATCCCAAGGCTGGCCATGAAGATGTCGAGCATCGCGATCCGGCTCTGGATGAACCACATGAAGCCGGTCGCGAGCAGGAACATGCCGGCCAGGGTCGCGAAGCGGCGGCGGCTCGACCACCAAAGCAGGCGGCCGAAAGCGAAGAGGCCGAAAGCTCCGAACAATGCCGATGGTAGCCGCCAGCACAACGGCCTGTCGCCCAGCAGGGCGATGGCCGCGGCGATGATTTCCTTGGCGACCATCGGGTGCTCGACATTCACGCGCCGTTCTTCCAGCAGCAGGCGTGCCGCCTTCACATAGTGCACTTCGTCGAAATAGATCTGCGAGGGGATACCGAGCCGGTGCCAGACGAGCGCGAGGAAAGCGAGCGCGATGACGGCGCTCCATCCTATCGGGTCTCGTTGCGGAGCGGGCGCGGAGTGCATTGATCCGGCGGATAAATGTGCAGCCGCTTTCCGGCAATGGGGATTTGCATGGCATCGGCTCTCCCGGCGCGAAAAAGCCGCGTCAGACGCAGATGCTTGCGCAGTGGTCAAGCCAGTCCTAGAGGCGAGCGCATGAAACGCTCTACCGGCCAGAACCGCTCGATCACGTCGAAATGGCGCCCCGCAACGCGCGCCGTGCGCACCGGCACCTGGCGCTCGGAACAGGGCGAGACCAGCGAAGCGATTTTCCTGACTTCCGGCTATTCCTATGACGATGCCGCCATTGCTGCGGGTCGCTTTGCCGGCGAACTCGAAGGCATGACCTATTCGCGCACGCAGAACCCCAGCGTGCAGATGCTGGAAGAGCGGATCGCGATGGTCGAAGGTGCGGAAGCTTGCCGCGCCCAGGCCTCTGGCATGGCAGCGATGACCTCGACGCTGCTGTGCCAGCTCAGCCAGGGCGACCATCTGGTCGCCGCCCGGGCGCTGTTCGGTCCGTGCCGCTGGGTCATAGACAATCTGCTGCCGCGCTTCGGCATCGAGAGCACGGTGATCGATTCGCGCGACAATGCGGCGTGGGAAGCGGCGATCCGTCCCAATACGAAGGTTTTCTTCTTCGAGACGCCGGCCAATCCGACAATGGATATCGCCGATATCGAATACATCTGCTCGCTGGCCAAAGCGCACGGCATCACGTCGGTCGTAGACAATGCCTTCTGCACTGCCGCGTTGCAGCGGCCGATGGAATTCGGCGCGGATGTGGTCGCCTATTCGGCAACCAAGCTGATGGACGGGCAGGGCAGGGTGCTCGCCGGGGCGGTCTGCGGCTCCGAGGAATTCATCACCGAGAAGCTGCTGCCGTTCCAGCGCAATACCGGCCCATCGCTTTCGCCGTTCAACGCCTGGATCGTGCTCAAGGGCATGGAAACGCTTGAGCTGCGCGCCAGGCAGCAAAGCGAAAATGCACTCAAGGTCGGTCAGTTCATGGAAGGGCGCGTGCCCCGGATTCTCCATCCGGGCCTTGCCAGCCATCCGCAGCACAACCTCGCGAAGAAGCAGATGGAAATGGGCGGCACCATCTTCTCGGTGATCCTCGACGGCGGCCGCAAGCAGGCGTGGGCGCTGCTTGATGCGCTGGAGCTGATCGACATCTCCAACAATATCGGCGATTCGCGCTCGCTGATGTGCCACCCGGCCACGACCACCCATCATTCGGTCGGCCCGGAAGGCCGCGAGGCGATGGGCGTGTTCGAAGGCATGGTGCGGATGAATGTCGGTCTCGAGGATCCCGACGACCTGATCGAAGACCTCGATCAGGCGCTCAAGAAGGCGGGTCTCTAGCCGGCTCGACGCCGTCACCCGGAACGTACCGCTCCTTTTCTCCGCATGCGAGCGAGCACAGTTGTCCCTCGGGCGAACACGCGCTAACCTGCTCAATGTCATGAAAGAGCTTTTCCAGCACACTGCGATCACGGACGGCGTCGTCGTGCGCGTCGCGGTCAACTTCCTGCCCGAGCAATCGCGCATCGAGGCGGGCAAGTGGTTCTGGGTCTACCACATCCGCATCGAGAACGAATCGGACCACACCATCCAGCTCATGACGCGGCATTGGCGGATCACCGACGGCCGGGGGATGGTGAATCTTGTCGAAGGCGATGGCGTGGTGGGCGAGCAGCCGGTTCTGCATCCCGGCGAAGCGCATGACTACGTCTCCGGATGTCCGCTGACGACGTCGCACGGCAGTATGGAAGGCCATTATACGTTCGTGCGTCAGGATGGCACCGAGCTGCTGGCGGCGATTCCCTTCTTCCCGCTTGCTGCGCCGCCTAACGCCGAGAGCAGGGGCTCGCAGGCAGAAGGACGGGGATCAGAGCCATGAATTCCGCCTTTCGACGTGCGATGCCTGCCCGCGCGGATTAAAGCGCCAGTCTCATGAAACGCACGCATTTGCCGCTCAACGCCCTCAGGGTGTTCGATGCCGCTGCGCGGCACCTGTCCTTCACCAGGGCGGCCGACGAGCTGGCAGTGACGCCGGCTGCCGTCGGTCAGCAGATTCGTGCGCTGGAAGACCTGCTGGGCGTCGTCCTGTTCCGGCGCACCAGCAAGGGGCTTGAGCTGACCGAAGAGGCGGGCGCGGGGCTGGAAGCGTTGCGCACCGGCTTCCTCCACTTCGAAGATGCGGTGCAGGCGATCCAGGCGGGCCAGTCGAGCCACGTCTACACGATCGCTGCGCCGCGTGATTTTTCGGAAGCCTGGCTGGCCCCGCGGCTGGCCGCATTCCGCTCCGAGAATCCGCATCTGCGCTACGTTCTCGTCGATGGCGAGATGAGCGATTTCACCGAAGCCAATCTCGATCTTGCGATCCGCTGGACCGATGGGCCGGGTGATTTCGAAGGCGTGCCGCTGGGCACGCCGGAGCGCGTGACAGTCGGTAAAGGCGACTGGATCGCCTGGCCGGGCGATCCCAATCCGGGCGATGAGAGCGACGACGACAAATCCCCGGTCATGGTCGGTGATGCCGGGCTGGCGATCGCCGCAGCGGCAGCGGGGCTTGGCCGTGCCCGGGTCCCTGCCTTGCTGGCGGCAAGCTGGCTGGAATCGGGCCGGATAGCTGCGTTGAACGAGCCCGAGCCGTGCCGTCGCGGATACTGGCTGGTCGCGCCGCTGCCGCAATGGCGGCAGAAGAAAGTCAAGGCGCTGGTAGCCTCCTTGACCGCTTCCTAGGTCCGGGCCACTCTCGCGGCCAACATAGCTGACGAGAGGGGATGCCGCGTGTTGAAACGCAGACCTTGGCCCATTGGCCTTGCCGCACTGCTGCTGGCCGTGTTGCCGCTGAATGCACGCGCTGGAGAGACCATGACCGAAACGCATCAGAAGTCGGCCGTTCCCGGCTGGCAGGAATTCGTCGACAACCTGCAGAGCCTGCCCGACCGCATGCTGGCCAAGCTGCCCGAAGAGATGCGGAACGATCCGCGGATCCGGCAGGAGATAGCCCGCATCGCGCTTGAATCGCTGACAACTTCGACGCTCGAGGCGATCGGCGGCGACGGAGATGCGCCGCAGTTCCTGCCGTCGATCGGGCAGGTACTCAATGTCGGCCAGCCCAATGCCGATACGATCTACCGCAGTGCCCGAGTCACTCCGGGTGCCAGCTACCGCCTGCGCGGAGTGGCCGGTTCGCTCAACCATTCGGTGATCGCGCAGGTCGTTCCGGCAGGTTCGCAGGGTGCCGGTTCCCGTTCCCATCTCCACCTTTCCGATCTCGCGCTCGATCCGGACGGCCGTTTCGATGTGCTGGTCAGTTCGGAAAAGCCCGAAGGCTATGAAGGCGACTGGTGGCAGCTTGCTCCAGGAGCGACCCGGCTGATGCTGCGCATGGTGAGTTCAGACTGGGCGGACGAAGAATCGCCGACCATATCGATCGAGCGGATCGACCAGCCGGTCGCCCGCCCGCGCCCTCCGGCGGCGCAGCTCGAGGCAAAGCTGCGGGCGTTGCCGCAGCAGATCGATTTCATGGCGCTGATGTTCGTCGACCATGTCGAGAAGCTGCGCGAGAAGGGCGTCGTCAATCGCCTGGAGCCTTTCAATGTCGGTTTCGGCTCGCTCGACGGCCAGTTCTATTACGAGGGCGCGTACGACCTTGCCGATGACGAAGCGCTGATCGTCGAATCGACCGTTCCCGATGTATGCCAGTACCGCTCGCTGATCCTGACCAACGATCTGTTCGAGACCACGGACTGGGTGAACAATCATTCCAGCCTGAACGGTTCGCAGGCCGCGCCTGACGGCGACGGCAAGTTGCGGATCGTGGTTTCGGAGAAGGATCCCGGCGTGAAGAACTGGCTCGACACGGCAGGCAGTCCGCGCGGCGTGATTCAGGGACGATGGACCGGCTGCGACAGCCAGCCGATTCCGGAAGTGCGCAAGGTCAAGCTGGGCGATGTCGCAAAGTCGCTGCCGGCCGATACCGCGATGGTCACGCCCGAGGAACGGCAGGACATCATCCGAGAGCGGCGGCGGGCGTTGCTGGAAAGGCCCTACTGGTAGGCGGGGCGGGTTCGATGCGCGTCGGTATCGTCCTTCCCGCCTTCGACCAGTTCGCCAATGGCGCGGCCTTTCGCCAGCTGGCCGAAACGATCGAGGAACTGGGCTTCGATTCGGCCTGGTTCGGCGATCACATCGTCTTCCCCGCAGACCGGCCTGATTACATCGGCTCTTCGTGGCTGGAGCCGGTCGCCTGCGCGATCCAGGGCCTGGGCATGACGTCGCGGCTCAGCTTCGGCACCGATGTTCTGGTCGCGCCTTACCGCAACCCCCTGATGCTGGCGAAGATGGCGGTGACGGCGTCCGAGCTGTCGGGCGGCAGGCTGATCCTGGGCATGGGGATCGGATGGCTGGAAGGGGAATTCCGGGCACTGGGCGTGCCGCCCTTTTCGGCACGGGCTCAGGCGACGGAGGAATACCTCGAAGTCATGCGTATGATGTTCGAGCAGGAAGGCCCACTGTCCTATGGCGGACGCTGGGTCTCCTTCGAGGACGTGCTGTTCGAGCCCAGGCCGTCCCATCCGATTCCCCTGCTGGTGGGCGGCAATCACGTGAAGGCGCTGCGCCGTGCCGCCTTGCTCGGCGACGGCTGGCACCCGCTGTTCCTGGAGCCCGAGGACTATGCGCGCGGCCGGGCGGAAATCGAGCGGATCAGGCGGGAAGAGGGCATTGCCCGGCCTTTCACCTTTTCGCTGAGCGGGCCGCAGGCCCGGATCCTGCCCGGCGGCGGATCGGTCGGGCGATCGCAGGTTGCAAAGGAGGGCACGTCCTATGCGCCGCCGGTGGGCACCGACGAGCAGGGCAGGCCGCGTTTCGTGGGCACTGCCGAGCAGGTCCGGGACGACTGCCTAGAGATGGCT
>JAGREL010000180.1 GCA_020446575.1 Novosphingobium sp.
GACTACAAGTTCATCTATTTCTGGGAATGGGTGCATCGCCTTCTCGCGCGGCTGATCGGCCTCGCTTTCGCCCTCCCGCTAGTCTGGTTCTGGATGAAGGGGCAGATCCCGGCAGGTTACAAGCCGCGCCTGCTCGCGCTGTTGGCGTTAGGCGGACTTCAGGGTGCGGTTGGCTGGTGGATGGTCTCTTCCGGGCTCAGTCATGACGTCAAGGTTAGCCACTTCCGCCTGGCGGCGCATCTGCTCGTCGCGCTGGCTACGCTCGGCGGCCTGGTCTGGACTGCGCTGGACTTGCGGGCCCTCTCGCGCGCAGGACCCAGAGCCCGCGTGACCGGATTTTCGGCTTTGGTGCTGGCGATGCTGCTGGTGCAACTGTTCTTTGGCGCGCTGGTTGCCGGCCTGCGAGCCGGCTATGTCGCGGGCGCGGGCTGGTTCAACTGGGATGCCTGGCCGGATATGCAGGGCAGTTTCTTCCCTGAAGGTGCGGACTGGTCGAAGGGCCCTGTCTTCGCCCTGCTGCATGACCCCTATCTGATCCATTTCGTCCATCGCTGGTGGGCCTGGGCGGTGGTCGTCGCGCTTGTCGTGATGGGCCGCAAGCTGCGCGGGCGGAAGCGGACGGCATCCATAGCGATCCACAGCGCCTTTGGCGTACAGCTGCTGCTGGGCATCGCCACGATCTGGTCGGGCGTTTCACTGTGGCTGGCGGTATCCCATCAGCTGGTCGGTGCGTTGCTCGTCGCTGCAACGGTTTGGGGAGCACATGTTCTGGGAGAGCAGCAATGAGCGAAGCCGACCTGAGGAACACAGCGGCGCTTGTCTGGTGCCCCTTCCCGGACCGCGACAGCGCGACGGCCGCGGCGCACACTCTGCTTGACGAAGGGCTTATCGCCTGTGCCAATATGATTCCCGAAATGGTCTCGCTTTTCGAATGGAACGGAGAGCGGGACGAAGCACGGGAGACAGCGGCCCTGCTGAAGACCAACGCAGCCAGACTGGACCGGGCGATCGTGCGCCTGGGCGAATTGCACCCTTATGACGAGCCAGCCATCGTCGGCTGGCGCTGCGACGCAGCTGCGTCCGGCACGACCGCCTGGCTCGGAGCGCTTGGGGAATGACCAGACGTTTCGGCCGCAGCTGCCCGGCCTGGCTTGCAGGCGCCGCTGCCCTCATGCCGCTTGCGGCCCATTCCGAGCCAAGCATGCAAACTGCCGCGCAGCCTGCCGGCCTGTTCCAGCCGCCACAGTCCCCGATGCTGCTGACGAGAACGCTGAGAAGGCCGCTGCCAGACGGAAAACAGGTTTTGACGCGGCGCAGCTACGAGGTTCACATCGTGCCCGAAAGCAACGGTTTCCGGATCGACGGCAAGCTGGTCGACGTGGTGGTGGAAGCACCCCGAAAATTGCAAGCCCTGGCGGATATCGAACGCAACCGACCCGACAAGGGCATGTTTCCGATGCGGCTCGATGCCAACGGCATGCTGTTGCCCGGCGGCGATCCCCAATCGGGCGAGGCCGTGAAGAAAGCCATCGCGCTGGTTTCCCAGGAACTCGGCGCGATGAAGCTGGCCGCTTTCGACATGCTGCAGGCGCAGGCTTTCGTCAGCCAGTTCCGCCAGCGGCAAGGGCTCAGCCAGTGGCCTGCGGATCTGTTCCGCCCCGTGCCCGGCCAGCACCGCGAGACCCGCACGATCCCGCTGCCCAATGGCGCACGCGGCCATGTCGCCGTCGATACCGACGCCACGACCCAGGGGCCGGCCGGTCTGCTATCGTCCTTTACGCGAACCGTGACTACCGATCTCGAAGGCGATGCGCGAGTGACCTACGAAAGCTGGACACTCACCGAAACGCACTGAGCCGGTCACGGGAAGCGGTACGGTATTATTTTACCTCTCCGCAAAGCCCCGGATTTGCTTGACTTGCGGGATGTTTTCGACGAATGGGCCGCCTTCCCGCTTATCCGCGAACCGGATCGGCGCGTAAATTTCAAGGGACTAGATCTGCCATGAAGGCGCTCAGCAAGGTCACCCGGTCGATCAAGCCGGCCGAGGTGGAAAAGAAATGGCATCTCATCGATGCCGACGGATTGGTGGTGGGCCGCGTCGCGGTGATCATCGCCAATCTCCTGCGCGGCAAGCACAAGCCGAGCTTCACTCCGCATGTCGATTGCGGCGATCACGTCGTCGTCGTCAATGCCGACAAGGTGCGGCTGACCGGCAACAAGCGCGCGCAGAAGACCTATTACAAGCACACCGGCTATCCGGGCGGCATCAAGGGCGTCACCGCGGAGAAGGTGCTGGACGGCCGCTTCCCCGAGCGCGTGCTTGAAAAGGCCGTCGAGCGCATGATTCCGCGCGGCCCGCTCGGTCGCGCGCAGATGCGCGCGCTGCATCTCTATGCGGGCACTGAGCATCCCCATGCCGGCAACCAGCCCGAAGCGCTTGATGTCGCTTCGCTCAATCGCAAGAACAAGGTAGGCGCCTGATGTCCGACAACGAAATCGTCGAAAGCCTTTCCGACCTCAAGGAACTGACCGGCGACGCACCTGCCGCCGACGTCGAAGCACCCATTGCACCCGCAACTCCCGCCGCGCCGCTGCGCGATCAGGAACTCGACGCCCAGGGCCGTGCCTATGCGACCGGGCGCCGCAAGGACGCCGTGGCCCGCGTCTGGCTCAAGCCGGGCAGCGGCAAGATCACCGTCAACGGGCGCGACCAGGAGGTCTATTTCGCCCGGCCGACCCTGCGTCTGGTCATCAACCAGCCGTTCCAGATCGCCGGCCGTGCCGGCCAGTACGACGTGACCTGCACCGTCAAGGGCGGCGGTCTTTCGGGCCAGGCCGGTGCCGTGAAGCACGGCATCTCCCAGGCGCTGTCCAAATACGAGCCGGAGCTGCGTTCCACCGTGAAGGCGGCCGGCTTCCTCACCCGCGACAGCCGCGTGGTAGAGCGCAAGAAATATGGCCGGGCCAAGGCTCGCCGCAGCTTCCAGTTCTCGAAGC
>JAGREL010000181.1 GCA_020446575.1 Novosphingobium sp.
GCCGCAACTGCCCCTCCACCACCCGCTTTGCGGGCGGTCCCCCTCCCCGGGCCGGGGAGGATCCCGATCACAATCACGGCATCCACTCCAGAAATCGTGAGAGGATGCCAAGCCCGTAGGCTTGGCTCTTTTCCGGGTGGAACTGCACGCCGATGATATTGTCGCGCGCGACGGCCGCGACGAGGCCGCCGCCGTGATCGGTCATCGCCGCGACCATATGGCCGTCGTCCGGCTCGAACTGGTAGGAGTGCAAGAAATAGGCCTCGCCCGGTTCCAGCACCTCGCCCACCGGACAATGCGGCGTGAGCGCCACGTCGTTCCAGCCCATGTGCGGAATCTTGATCGCGGGATCGGTGCGTTCGATCTCCGCCACTTCGCCGGCAATCCAGTCGAGCCCCGGCGTCACGCCGTGTTCGCGTCCGCGGCTTGCAAGCAGCTGCATGCCGACACAGATGCCCAGAAACGGCGCGCCGCCGACGAACACGCGCTCGGTCATCGAATCCACGAGATGAGGAATCGCACGCAACCCATTGGCACAGGCGCGAAAGCTGCCGACTCCCGGCAGGACGATGCGATCCGCCGCCCGCACCACGTCCGGGTCAGACGTAACCGAAACCTGTGACGCACCCGCTGCCTTCAGCGCGTTTTCGACCGAATGCAGGTTGCCGGCGCCGTAGTCGATCAGCGCCAAGACTTCAGCCACCAAGCTGCCCCTTCGTGGACGGAACCGCGCCCGCCTTGCGCGGGTCGAGTTCCACTGCCTGGCGCATCGCCCGGGCAAAGCCCTTGAAGATGCCTTCGATGATGTGGTGGTTGTTCTCGCCGTAGAGCAGCTCGACATGCAGGGTGATGCCGGCGGCCTGCGCGATCGAGTGGAACCAGTGCTGGAACAGCTCCGTGTCCATCTCGCCCAGCCGCTCCTGCGTGAAACTTGCGTTCCAGACGAGCCAGGGACGTCCCGATATGTCCAGCGCGACCCGCGCCAGCACCTCGTCCATCGGCGAATAGGCCATGCCGTAGCGGCCGATTCCCGCCTTGTCGCCCAGCGCCTGCGTCAGCGCCTGGCCGATGGCGAGCGCGCTATCCTCGGTCGTGTGGTGCTGGTCGACATGCAGGTCGCCGTCGATCTTGCAGGTGATATCGATCAGCGAGTGGCGCGAAAACTGCTCGATCATGTGATCGAGAAAGCCGATGCCGGTCGAAACCTCGTAGCGGCCGGTCCCGTCGAGATTGACCTCGACGAGAATGTCGGTCTCGTTCGTCTTGCGAGTGATCCGGGCAGTACGCATGGGCTGGCCTATAGTGACCGCCGCGCGGGAATCAATCACCAGCGCTCACCGGCCCGCTGGCGGACGGTGCGATTTCCCGCCGCAATCCGCGGAATACAGGCAATTACACACAGCTTCTCACTCGATTCGCCTTGACCGGCCCGCCGGCGATGGCCACTTTCAGTCAAGATGAACGAAACACCGCCAGACAGCCTTATTCCCTACGACGAGATCGTGCAGGAAGCCCTGCGCGCCGTGGTCGGCCGCGTTCTCGGCCAGGTCGAGGCGGCGGGCGGAGCGCTGCCCGGCAACCATCATTTCTACATCACCTTCAAGACCGGCGCTCCCGGCGTGGCGATCCCGGACAGTCTCAGGGAACGCTTTCCCGACGAGATGACGATCGTCCTGCAGAACAAGTTCTGGGACCTTGCCGTCAACGAAGAAGCCTTCACCGTCGGCCTGAGCTTCAACCAGATACCGGCCAAGCTGGAGATACCCTTCGCGGCGATCACTGCCTTCGTCGATCCGGCGGTCGATTTCGGCCTGCAGTTCCAGGCGGTGTCCGGCGAGGCGGACCACGAGCCGCATGACGATGCGGAGAACGATTCTCCCGAAAGCGGCGATGCCTCGCACGTTGCGCAGAGCGAAGACGGCTCCAACGTAGTCACGGTCGATTTCGGCAAGAAGAAATAGCCCGGCAACAGCCCTCCGGCGGGATCGAGATGCTGAAGGACAGACTCAAATTGTTTCGGGCCAGGCAGGCAGCCCCGGCCACGAGCGCGAAAGACAAGGCGAAGGCCAAACTGAAGGCGGCACCCATGCCAAGCCCGGTTCCGCGGACCAATCTTATCCTGGCCGATATCCTGCTGCGAGGCGGCAACAGGCTGTTGCGCCGGGGTGTCGAACGCAGCCTGCTTACCGCGAAATATTCGCCGGGCCAGGCTGAAAAGCTGATGAAGAACCGGACTCTTCTCGGAACGCTGGCAAGCACGGCCCTTGCCCGGGTGGCGACGCGGTCCGTGCCCGGTGCCATCGTCGTCGGCGGCGGACTTCTCGCCAAGACGCTGTATGACCGGCGCAAGGCCCGCGAATCCGCCGAAGTGCCACAGGCGTCGCCGCAAATGGGCGACTGGGAAGCGGACGACGCCGACGATGACGAAGCCTGACACGCTCAAGCGGCGCGGGCTGATGTTCGTTCTCTCCTCGCCATCCGGCGCGGGCAAGACGACGATTTCCCGCAAGCTGCTGGAATACGACGACCAGATCCGCATGTCGGTTTCGGTGACGACAAGGCCGATGCGACCGGGCGAAGTCGATGGCGAGGACTACCACTTCGCCAGCCGGGAGGAATTCGACCGCATGGTCGAGCAGGACCATTTCCTGGAATGGGCCCATGTCTTCGGCCACAGCTACGGCACGCCGAAATCGCAAGTGAAAACCGGCCTGGCGCAGGGGCAGGACTTCCTGTTCGACATCGACTGGCAAGGCACGCAGCAACTCTACCAGAAGGCGGAAAGCGACGTCGTGCGCGTGTTCCTGCTGCCGCCGAGCCTGGAGGAACTGCGCCGGCGGCTGACGTCACGCGGGACCGACAGCGACGAAGTCATCGCCGGCCGCATGGCGCGCGCCCAGTCGGAGATCAGCCACTGGGACGGCTACGACTATGTGGTGATCAACGACGATGTAGAGGCGTGTTTCGAAAAGGTCGTCCGCATACTCGACGCCGAACGACTGCGCCGCGCGCGCCAGACCGGCCTGATCGGCTTCGTGCGCGAGCTGATGAAGCCGCAGGACGACTAACCCAGCGCGCCAGGCGACGTCGACAAATTGGGCGATGAACGACCGTCCGGGTTCGAGCGGTATGCCAACCGGGCGCGATGGCCAAGTTGGGGTAGTTGGTTGCCCCCGTTGCTGACTCGACGAGAGGACCCGTCTTGGGCCGATTTCGGAATGGCAGCACTTTGGAGCAAAGTTTGGCAAAGCTGCCGATCTCACCGCTTCGAATGGCCTGATCCACATCAGCTATGCGGTGTCACTGCCGGGCTGATGCTCAACCGGCCGGTTCCCCCTGCCGGCAGACCCGCTTGCGCGGAAGATGGGGGGGCTCATCGTTTCTGGCGCGACGAGACGCCCGTTCAGGTGCCGGTAAACCGTGACCCAACCCTGGGCCTTACAGACCTGCGGTTTCCTTTCTCCGGCATTAGGGATATGCTGGACGATCAAGGGGAAATCCAGCCACAGGCCTCGACTGCAATATGGCGTTTCGAGACGTACGTGCTTCGGATTATCGGGACGTCTTGCGCGGCGTAGTCGCGATGCAGGATGCGCGCGCACTCGACGGGATGGCTGCCGCACTGGTCCAGACGGCCATGCAGCTCGTCGATTCAGATCACGCCGCATACAACGAGCTGGACGCGTACCTTGGCCGTGGCCTGGTCCTGACGAGTGACGCCCACCTCAAGGAGTGGGTCGAGCGGCGTGTTGAGGACTGGAATCGTCTTTTCCCCACGCACCCCATTCTGGGCTTCATGCAGGAAAACCCGGACGCGGGTGCCGTTCGCCTCTCCGACGTCACAAGCATGCCCGGCTACTACAACAGCGCGCTGTATACCGACCTCTTCGTTGAAATGGATGTCAAGCACCAGGCTGTTCTCCATCTCGGCCTGGATCCCAGTTCAGGGCCGGCTTCCGGCGCCCCGCCGTCGGCCATTGGCATGTCGATCACTCGCTCAGGCAGCGACTTCTCCGATCGCGATATCCAGGTGCTGGAGCTTTTGCAGAAACTGGCGATACCGGTCGTGCGGCGAAAGCGTTTCGAGCATCAGTTCCGCCTGCTCGAAGACGCACAATTGACGCAAGAGACCTTGCTCTGCCTGATGCGGCTCGGCTTGAGTTCCCGACAGGCCGAAGTCGCTTTCTGGATGCTCAAGGGCAAGAGCAACTCTGTAATCGGCATGATCCTCGACATTTCCGCAGCAACCGTGCGGCAGCATTCAATGGCCATATTCCGCAAGCTCGGCGAGCATGGGCGCCTCGCGCTGCAGAAGGCGGTCTTCCAGTCGATCGCCGGATTGAACTGAAATTCCGGCCACCCGGCGGCATGTAAATCCTGACATTGCAACAGACCACATGGTCTATTTCGCGGCATCGCGCTGACATGGCACGCTGCCGGCAAGAATTGATTCCCGATGTTTAG
>JAGREL010000182.1 GCA_020446575.1 Novosphingobium sp.
CGCCTTCGATCGACATGTTGCACACGGTGAGCCGGCCCTCGACGCTCATCTGCTCGAACACGGGGCCGCGGAATTCGATGACATGGCCGGTCCCACCCGCCGTGCCGATCACGCCGATGATGTGCAGTACCAGATCCTTCGGCGTTACACCGGGAGGCAGGCTGTCGCCCTCGACCCGGACTTCCATCGTCCTGGCCTGCTTGAGCAGCAGCGTCTGCGTTGCCAGTACATGCTCGACTTCGGACGTGCCGATGCCGAAGGCCAGTGCGCCCAGTCCTCCGTGGCAGGACGTGTGGCTGTCGCCGCACACGATCGTCGCGCCCGGCAGCGAGAAGCCCTGCTCGGGGCCGACGACATGGACAATGCCCTGTTCGGCATCAGCATCGCCGATCAGCCGCACGCCGAATTCGGGCGCGTTCCGCTCCAGCGCGGCAAGCTGCTGGGCGCTTTGCGGATCGGCGATGGGAATGCGCTCGCCTGCCTCGTCTCGGCGCGGCGTGGTCGGCAGGTTGTGATCGGGCACCGCCAGCGTCAGGTCGGGCCGGCGCACCTTGCGGCCGGCGACGCGCAGCGCTTCGAAGGCCTGCGGGCTGGTGACCTCGTGGACGAGGTGGCGGTCGATGTAGATCAGGCAGGTGCCGTCGTCGCGCCGGTCGACGACATGAGCGTCCCAGATCTTCTCGTAAAGTGTGCGGGGTTTGCTTGCCATGGTGAGGGCGAACTAGGCACGGCTCGCAAGATTGACAAGCGGGAAAGGGCGCCCGGAACTCGTCCGGACGCCCCTGGGGCCCGTTGCGCCGCTGCGTCTACCAGCGGTGGCGATCGCGGTCGTGCCGCTCGACATGCAGCTTAGCGCGGATCGAATCGATGCGCTTGTCGAGAATGCGATATTCGGCGCGGGAGAGGCCGTTGCGGCTGTAGAGGCGGTACTGCTTGCTGAGCTGGCGCACGTCGCTCCGCAGGCTCCGGGCCTCGCGCTCGGAAATCGCGTCGCGGCGGTCGTTGCGGTTCACCGCGCGCTGCAATTCGTCGATCTGCGAGGCGATCGACTGGTTGCGGCCCTGGGTAGGATAGGCCTGGGCGGGAACGGCGGCGCCCAGCGCCATGGCGGCGCACAGGGCCGGGACGATGATCTTGGTCAGCTTGCGCATTTGCTTGCTCCTTGTCGGTTCGGGCGTCTTTGCCCGTGCGTTCAGGATTAGGCTTTCCAAGATGAACGGCGGTAGGCTCACCGTCGCTGCGCTGTGAGAATTTGTCGCAAGCTGTCGCTCCGGCGTATAAGGCCCGATCATGTCCCCGCTGGCTGCCAGTATGATTGTATTGCTGACCGTGCTCGCCATGGAAGGCATCGCCTGGGCAAGCCACAGATACGTCATGCACGGCTTCGGCTGGGCCTGGCACTGCGATCATCACCAACCGCACGACAATCTGCTCGAAAAGAACGACCTGTTCGCCGTCGTCGGCGCGGCGATGAGCATTGCCATGTTCGCTGTCGGCAGTCCCTGGGTGATGGGTGCAGCCGCGTGGGAGCCGGGCACCTGGATCGGCCTCGGCATCCTTGGCTATGGCATCATCTACACGCTGATCCACGACGGGCTGGTCCATCAGCGCTGGTTCCGCTGGGTGCCGAGGCGGGGCTATGCGAAGCGGCTGGTGCAGGCCCACAAGCTCCACCACGCGACGCTGGGCAGGGAAGGCGGAGTAAGCTTCGGCTTCGTCTTCGCGCGCGATCCGGCGGCGCTCAAGCGCGAATTGCGCGAACAGCGAAAGGCAGGCATTGCCGTGCTGCGCGAAGCGCTGGAAGATTAGAACGCAAGGGGCAGGCGCACTGCCGTGCGCTTGCTCGGCCGGACATGTCGTCCTTCATGGCCGGGCAGACCCTGGTGGTGGATGGCGGAACCATGGTTCATTTCCCGCATTCTTCGGGAGACAGGGACAAATAGGCAGGCGCGCAAGGAGGGGATGCGATGGAACCGGTTTCGTTGGTGATCGAGGATGCCGAGCGCGATGTGCGGATCGAAGTGCTGGTCCAGGGCTCCGGGCCGGACGTCCTGCTGGTACCCTCGGCCATGCGCGGCGCTGCCGATTTCAGCCATCTGCAGGCAAGCCTGGCGCACGCTGGTTTCCGCTCGCTGGCGATCAATCCGCGTCGCGCCGGGCGCAGCACCGGGGCGGTAGACGACCTGACCCTGGAGGATCTGGCCGACGACGTGGCGCTGGTGGTCACGAGGTTCGGCGATCGAACCGCGCATCTCGTCGGACATGCGCTCGGCAATATCGTGGTCCGCTCTGCCGCCAGCTTCCGCCCGGAGATCGCCCGAACGGTGACGGTGATGCCGTGCGGCGGCCACAATCTCGCCGACCGTCCCGTACCCGAGGAGGTGATCGCCGCCATGCCGCGCTGCCATGACGAAAGCCTGCCGGAAAGCGAACGGCTTGCTGCCATGCGCACCGCCTTTTTCGCGCCGGGCAACGACCCGGCGGTCTGGCTTGACGGCTGGTGGCCGGAATCGGCGGGCATTGCCGGTGCCATCGGCCGGACCGATCCCGAATTGTGGTGGCGCGGTGGAGACGTGCCGATCCTGATTATCCAGCCGCTCAACGATGCCATGGCCCATCGCGATACGGGAATATCCGCGGCGGAGGCGATGGGACGCCGCGCTACCTATGTCGAGGTCGACAATTGCGGCCATGCGATCCTGCCCGAGCAGCCGGAGGAAATCGCCCGCCACCTGATCGCTTTCCTGCGCGCCAACTCCTGAGCTATTCGGGCCGCGTCCAGATCCAGGGGCCGACAGTCACCAGCGCCGCGATCGAGATCCATACCCATGGCCAGCCCACGGTCGCCCAGGTAAAGGCGACGCCCAGTGCCATGGCCGTGATGGCGGAGACCTTTGCCTTCCAGCCGATTGCGCGGCGGTCGCGCCATTCGCGCATCGGGGGACCGAAGCGCGGATGATCATAGAGCCGGCGCGCCCATTCGGGATGGCTTCTTGCAAAGCAGAAAGCCGCCAGCAGATAGAATGGGACGGTCGGCAGCACCGGCAGGGCAATCCCCACGGAGCCGAGCGCGAAGGCGACGATGCCGCCTGCAAGCCAGAACGGCCGGGTGGCGCGTCTAGCCCTCGGCATACCGCGCGGCTGTCTCGCGTATCAGCGCGATCATGTTGGGTACGCCTTGCGTGCGGTTGGAGGAGAGCTGGTTTCTGAGGTCGAAGGGCTCGAGCGCGGCGGCGATGTCGGTTTCGGCTACGTCGGCGGCAGGCCGGTCCTGCACCGCCGAAAGCACCAGCGCGACGATGCCCTTGGTGATCGCGGCGTTGCTGTCCGCGAGGAAATGCAGCCGTCCCCCCTTGCCATCTTCGGCATCGAGCTGCGTCGGATAGACCCAGACGCTGGCCGAACAGCCGCGCACCTTGGTCGCGTCGGTCTTGAGCGCATCGGGCATGGCATCGAGTTCGCGGCCGAGCTCGATCAGCAGGCGATAGCGTTCATCGCCGTCAAGGAACTCGTATTCTTCGCGGATGTCATCGAGGCTGCGCATGCGGGGCATGTAGGCGATGCGGTGCGCGGGGCAAGGGGTTTGGCCGGGCGGGTGCCATTTTGCAGCAAGGGCGGAATTTCCGCTTCGAAATGTTTTTCGGACGATCCGCTTTCGGACGCCAGTGCGGACACGCCGAAATCGCCAATCGCATATAAACCATTACAATAATATGATAATTGTTTTATTTGAAAATGGCACTTTTTTAAGATTCACGTCTTATTATTGACGGTTATCTGCACAGTAATCGGTGAGAATATCAAATGTCGGATTTACAAGGTGAACGCCGCAAAGGCACGGACCGCCGCGCTCAGGAGCGCCGGCAAAGTAAAGGCCATGATTTCCCCGGGTCGGAACGCCGCGAGGGCGACAGGCGGATTAACAGAGAGCGAAGAAATCACGCCTGACAAAGATCACACGGCGACGAATAGGGCTGTCGAGTTTGCCCGGGCCGGCAACTCTTAAGCTTCGCGTGTTTGGCTAATCATCTTTGCGCATGAGGGTGCCGCAGAATTGAGCCTGTTCCCGCGCGTGCAGCTCAGGCTGCCCTGGAACAGGTCACGGGCTTGTTCAATTGCACCAGAAGTTCGAACACGGCCGGATAGAACGGCCGGTCGAATTCGACACCCACCCTGCCATTGTCCACCCAGCGGACGGTTCCCCGCCACGGCTGAATCGTGTCGATGCTGAACCAGACCTTGTCGCCCACATCGAACGGGTCATTCGAGAGTTCGAGGCTGCATCCGTCGACGGAAAGGTTGTGCAGCTGCGCTTCGAGGCCGGTTTCAGCCTCACCCCCCAGACTTGCCTTTGCATCGACTTCGGCTCTGTCGGTCCGGCGGCGGTCGGCGTTGGCCTCATCGAACCCACCAAGGTCGTCCTGAATTCGGGCACTGTCGGTAGGGCGGCCGGGCAACCGGACCATTTCGGGCGCATCTTCGTTCTTCGGCAAGCGCGCCAATCCGGGCGAGCCTCCCGCCGGGGAAGTACCAGGCTTTCGATCAAGTCTGTCCTGTGTCACGCACCAGCTCCTGTTGCTGATCGGAGTGATTCGAGACTACATCGATTCGGTTAATGACTTTCGTCGCATGGAATATAACTGAATAGTGAGAGTTCAGAGTGACTTATGGATATTTAGATCTACATTACTGATCTGGAAAAGTGACGAAATCCGGTTTCAGGCTATTTGCCGACAAGTATAGATTCGACCTGAAACGCTGTCCGCCCGAAGCAAAGGTCTTAACCGCGTTGCGCGCCGCGGGCTATTCAGCGGGATGTCGCGCAGTTTCGAAATATCCGCCTCGGTCAGGACAATTTCCTGCTTCGGATAGCGTTCGGTGCCGCCCTACTCCTTGTCGGGAAAAGTCAGGAACCGCTCCGGAGGCGAGGTGTGGCGTTCGCGGCTTGCTTTTCACAGGCAATGCGCCTATCTGAGCGCCATCCCGACATTGTCGCAACAAGGTCAGGTGCTGGCGCCCCAGGGGGCCGGCCCAAAGCCGCATTGCACCCAATGTCTCGTGAACGGAGTTTTTGTGGTCGATATCGCGCGCATTACGCAGCTCGTCGAGCCGGAGGTGAAAGCCCTCGGCTTCGATCTCGTGCGCGTGAAGCTGATCGGCAAGAGCGAGGCGGGCGGTGACGAGCCGGCGCTGCAGATCATGGCCGAGCGGCCTGAGACCGGCCAGCTTCTCATCGAGGATTGCGCTGCGCTCTCGCACCGCATTTCCGACCGGATCGACGCGCTGGAGGAAGCCGGCGAAGTGCTGATTGACGAGGCCTATCGCCTCGAAGTCTCCTCGCCCGGCATCGACCG
>JAGREL010000183.1 GCA_020446575.1 Novosphingobium sp.
CCGCCGTTCATCCGCACGAAGCCGCCGACCGTACCGGGGATAGACCGCAGGAACTCGAGCCCCGCAATGCCCGAATCCCGCGCGGTGGACGATACCAGGATGCCGCTCGCACCGCCGCCGCAGTCCAGCGTCACCGCGTCGGCCGGCCTGACCGTTGCGAAGGGCTTTCCGAGGCGGACGACGACACCCGGCACCCCACCGTCGCGCACGATCAGATTGGAGCCGAGCCCCAGCGCCATCACTGGCGTGGCCGGATCCAGTTCGCGCAAGAAGGCTTGCAGGTCGGCAGTATCCCTCGGTTCGAAGAGATACTCCGCCGGTCCGCCCGCCTTGAACCAAACGAGGGGAGCAAGCGGGGCATTGGGCGTGAGCTTGCCCTCCGGAGAGGGCAGCGCGTGGCCTTCGACAAGCTCAGGCTGAGCGGGATTGGCTGCTTGGGGCTTTCCGACATCCGCTCGTGCTGAGCCTGTCGAAGCACGCGCGCGAGGGTTCGGCTGGGCGCTCATGCCGCCCTCCTCGCCTTGACCGCGTCCGCAAGTCCCGCCGCCCATTTGGTGATGTCTCCCGCGCCAAGGCACACGACCATATCGCTGTCCGTCAGGCCTTCGGCGAGGATGTCGGCCAGTTCATCGGGGCCGGAAATGGTCTGGGCAGCGCGGTGGCCGCGCGCCTTGAGGCCGGCGACGAGCGTCTCGCCGTCGATGCCCTCGATCGGCTGCTCGCCTGCAGCATACACTGGCGCGACATAGACCACGTCGGCATCGTTGAAAGCGGTCTGGAATTCATCCAACAGATCGCGCAGGCGTGTGAAGCGGTGAGGCTGCACCACGGCGATCACGCGCCCTTCCCTCACCCCTTCGCGCGCGGCCGCAAGTACGGCGCGGATTTCGACCGGGTGGTGGGCGTAGTCGTCGATGATCGCCGCGCCGCCGACTTCGCCGACCTTGGTGAAACGACGCTTGACGCCTCCGAAATTGGCGAAGCCGGTGCGGATGACCTCGTCGGGGCAGCCCATTTCCACGGAGACGGCCACCGCCGCCAGCGCGTTCTGGACATTGTGCCGGCCCGGCATCGGCAATTCGATGCCGTCGATCCGGCGTGTCGTGCCGTCGCGTTCGCGAATGACGACATCGAAGCGGTTGCCGCCGGCGATCGGCGTCACGTTTTCGCCGCGCACATCCGCCTGGGCGGAAAAGCCGTAAGTGATCACTCGCCGGTCGCGCACCTTGGAGATTACTGCCTGCACTTCGGGATGGTCGATGCACAGCACGGCAGCACCATAGAAGGGGACGTTCTCGATGAATTCGACGAAGGCTTCCTTCACCGCGTCGAAACTGCCGTAGTGATCGAGATGTTCGGGATCGATATTGGTGACGACCGCAACCGTCCCATCGAGCCGCAGGAAGCTCCCGTCGCTTTCGTCGGCTTCGACCACCATCCAGTCGCTCGCGCCGAGCCGGGCGTTGGAGCCATAGGAATTGATGATACCGCCATTGATGACCGTCGGGTCTATCCCGCCGGCATCGAGCAGACAGGCGATCATAGACGTCGTCGTGGTCTTGCCATGCGTGCCGGCCACCGCGACCGTGTTCTTCAGCCGCATCAGCTCGGCCAGCATTTCGGCGCGCCGCACCACCGGAATACGCCCCTCGAGCGCCGCTTTCACTTCCGGGTTGTCGCGCTTCACCGCCGTAGACGTAACGATGACCGACGTATCGGCGACATTCTCCGGCTGGTGGCCGATCATCACCTTGATGCCGCGCTTGCGCAGCCCCTCTACGACATAGCCTTCGGACATGTCGGAGCCCTGCACGCTGTAGCCGAGATTGTGCATCACCTCGGCGATGCCGGACATGCCGATACCGCCGATTCCGACAAAATGAATCGTACCGATGTCGGTGCCGACACCTTTCATCAGCGAGCTCCAGCCTGAAGCGCGGGCTTCGACAGGCTCAGCCGGAGCGAGGCCGGAGTCTGGCTCAGTGTCCGCTCACCCTGAGCTTGACGAAGGGTCATTCGGCACCCTCCATGGCGAGCGCTTCCTTGCCCTGGGCGCTTGTCTGGCCGGTAACCCGGATGACATCCATCAGCGGCGCTCCGCCAAAGCTCTCGACCAGATCGGCAAGGTCCGACACCGCGTTGGGATAGCCGCAGTTCCACGCGGCGTGGGCGGCGTTGGCAAGCGTTTCGGGACGTTGCGCCATCGCCTGGATCTGCTTGGCAAGTTCGCTCGCAGTGAACCGTTCCTGGCGGATCGCGCGCGCGCCGCCCGCGGCAACGATCTCCCGTGTGTTCACAGCCTGATGGTCGTCTGTCGCGATCGGCAGGGGCACCAGCACCGCCGGACGGCCGACCGCGGTCAGTTCGGCAATAGTCGAGGCGCCGGCGCGGCCAATGAAAAGATGAGTGTCGGCCAGACGGTCGGCCATATCCTCGAAATAGGTCGCAAGCTCGGCGGGAATGTCATGGCCGCCATAGCGATTGCGCACGGATTCGATATCCTCGGGCCGGCATTGCTGCGTCACCTGCAGGCGAGAGCGCAATGCGGCCGGAAGCATGGCCAACCCGTCGGGCACCACTTCGGATAGCACCCGCGCGCCCTGGCTGCCGCCCGTCACCAGAATCCGCAGCAGCCCCTCGTCGGTGAACGCGGGGAAAGGCCGGTCGCGCAGTTCCAGCACCTCGTCGCGAACCGGATTGCCGACCAGATGGACCTTTCCGCGATGTTTGGGCGAGAGCCGCTCCACTTCCCGATAAGCCGTGGCGATGGCATCCGCCTTTCGCGCCAGGAAGCGGTTGACGCGCCCGAGCACGGCATTCTGCTCATGGATGACGGTCGGGATCCCGGCAGAACTCGCTGCCATCAGGGCCGGCAGCGCGGGATAGCCGCCGAAACCGACAACGGCGGACGGCTGGAAACTCTCGAACAGGCGCAGCGCCATGCGCCGGCCGTTCATGATCGCGCGCGCGCCCTTGACCCAGCCAAGCGGATTCTTGCCCCCGAGCCGTCCGGCAGGGAGGACATGGGCAGTCAGCGTGGCCGGCTTTCCCGGAATCGCCGCGCCGCGCGCGTCGGTGATCAGCGCGACATGATGGCGGCGCCTTTCAAGCTCGGTCGCAAGCGCAAAGGCCGGGATGAGGTGTCCGCCGGTTCCGCCCGCGGCAAGGACAAAGTGACGGCTGACGGTGCTCATTGCTGTTCTCCGATATCTCGCCAGGAGACACGTTCCCGCTTGATGAAGGGGTTGCGCCTGGTGATCGCAAGCAGCAGGCCGATACCCAGACAAAGTGCAACCGTCGATGAACCGCCATAGCTGATCAGAGGCAAGGTCATTCCCTTCGACGGAAAGAGCTGGAGATTGACGAAGATGTTGATGAAGGCCTGTCCGCCGAGCTGCACGGTCAAGCCGGCAGCGGCAAGCACAGTGAACAGATCTTCCTCCTCGATCAGCCTGAACAGGACCCGGATCACGATCGCCACATAAAGCAGCACGATCACGCCACATACCAGCAGGCCGAATTCCTCGCCGATCACCGAGAAGATGTAATCGGTGTGCGCTTCGGGCAAGGCCAGCTTGCGCGTGCCCAGCCACAACCCGCTACCGGTCCAACCGCCCGCCAGAAGCGTACGCTGGGCAAGGTCCACCTGATCGAAGGCGGTGCCGCCGAACAGGAACTCGAGAATGCGGTTGCGGGCGTTGGCGTAAAACACGAAGGCCGCCGCAAGCCCGGCAACTCCGGCCACTCCCGCGAGTATGATCCGGCGGAGCGAAAGACCCGAAAGCAGAACCAGCGCGAACCAGACCCCGCAGAACAGGATCGTCGAACCGAAGTCCGGCTGGATCATCAGCAGCACAGCGACCAGCGCGATGACGCCTATGCTCACTTCCACTACCGGCAGGTTCGGGTCGCGCACGCGCCACGAAAGGATCCAGGCAATCGCGATCGCAAAGGCGGGCTTGAGGAACTCGGAAGGCTGGAACGTCACGCCGAGATAGAGCCAGCGGTGCGCACCGTTCACTTCGACGCCGATCAGCGGCACCAGCATCAGCGCCAGCACCATGGCCAGGGCCAGCCCGATGCCGAAGCGCCTGGCCATCTCCTTGCCGAACTGCGAGGCAACGAACATCGCGACCAGGCCCAGCGCCTGCCAACGCAGATGCTGGGCGAAGAAATGGAGATCGTCGAGTTTGACGTGCGCCGTCGAAAGCCGCCGGGCGCTCGCCGGCGATGCCGCCGCGACCGCCACGGTGCCGATCGCCATGAGTGCCAGCACGAGCAACAGCAGTACCCGGTCGATTTCCCGCCACCAGACGGCAAGCTCGCTTCGGCGGCTGCGGCGATAGCGCTGGCTCACCTGGCTGGCGCTTCCCGTCACAGGTGCATGGGTTGCCATCAGCCGATGCCCCCTGCAGCGGGTTCGGGAGCGACGAGCGCTTCCACGATCTGGCGAAAGGCATCGCCACGCGCTTCATAGTCCCTGAACTGGTCGAAACTGGCACAGGCCGGAGACAGCATCACGATTTCGCCCGGCTTCGCCTCCGCGATCGCCTGCCGAATTGCCTCGGCCATCATTTCGCTGCGGCGAACCGGCATGAACGGCGCAAGCAGCTCGGCAAATTGCGGTCCGGCGTCGCCAATGGTGTATGCCGCAGCCACGTTACCGAAATAGGGCGCGCATTCGTCAAGATCGTCGCCTTTCGGGAGCCCCCCGACGATCCAGTGAATCCGCCTTTCCGGATCGGGCGGGAAAGCGGCAAGCGCGGGAGCGGCGGAGGCCGGGTTGGTCGCCTTGCTGTCATTGATGAACAGCACGCCGCCGGCTTCGGCAACCCGCTCCATGCGGTGCGGCAGGCCGCGAAAGGTCGGCAGCGCTGCGCGCCATTGCGACGGGTTCAGCCCCAGCGCTTCGACAATGGCGACCGCGACTGCCGCGTTCTGCAGATTGTGAGGCCCCTGCAGCGATGGCCAGTCCTTCTGCCACTCGCGAATGTCGGAGCCGTCGGCGCGCCGCACGGTGCCGGCACTGTGGCGCGGTTCCTGCTCCAGCGCGATTGCGGCGGTTTCCCTGTCCCCCACGCCGAACACGGCATGATGGGAAGCGTCCTGCATGGCAAAGAGCCGCGCCTTGGAGGCCACATAGCCGACAAAGCCGTCGTAGCGATCGAGATGGTCGGGTGTGATGTTGAGCAGCGCCGCGACATCGCAATCGAGGCTTTGGCACAGGTCGATCTGATAGCTCGACAGCTCGAGCACATAGACGCCGCCCGCGGGCAGCGGATCCTGCGACAGGATCGGAATACCGATATTCCCGCCCATCCGCACCGGGATCGCCGCGCTCTTGAGCAGGTGATGGACCAGCGAAGTGGTCGTCGACTTGCCGTTGGTGCCGGTTATCCCGACCACACGATGCGGCGGAAGCGTTGCGCGGGCGCGGGAGAACAGCTCGATGTCGCCGATCAGCGGCACGCCGGCCCGCGCGGCGTTCTCGGCGATCGGATGCCGGTTGAGCGGGACGCCGGGAGAAACGACGACACCATCGTATCCGGCAAGGTCGCTCACGGCGGGGTCCGCCAGCTCGACCCGCCCTTCGAGTGCCTGGCGCGGATCTTCCCGACTGTCCCATGCCATGACCTGGGCGCCGCTCGCCAGCAGCGTCTCGACCGAGGCGAGGCCCGAGCGGGCCAGCCCGAGGACGGCGTATCGCTTGCCGGCAAAGACGTCAGACACGATCATGGGCCGGCCATCACCTCAGCTTCAACGTCGACAGGCCGATTACGGCGAGCACGATCGAGACGATCCAGAAGCGGATCACAACGGTCGATTCCGCCCAGCCGAGCTGTTCGAAATGGTGGTGTATGGGCGCCATGCGGAAGACGCGTTTGCCCGTGAGTTTGAATGAAGCGATCTGGATCATCACCGAAAGCCCTTCGAGCACGAAGAGCCCGCCGACGATCGCCA
>JAGREL010000184.1 GCA_020446575.1 Novosphingobium sp.
TGCACAAGAAGCTGGCCGAGGCCGGCCTGCTGTTCCCCGAACTGCCGCCGGAAAAGGGCGGGCGCGGCGCCACGCCGTATGAAAGCTTCGCCGCGAACGCGGTCTGGGAGAAGCACGGCTGGACCAGCCACGCCAAGGGCACCACGATGATGGTCGCGGCGATCATCGACAAGTTCGGCAGCGATGAACTGAAGGAACAGGTGCTCAAGCCGGTGCTGGCGGGCGATTGCGTCTGCAGCCTCGGCTATTCGGAGCCGGGCTCGGGCTCCGACGTGTTCGCAGCCCAGACCAAGGCTACGCCCGAAGGCAACGGCTGGCGGATCGATGGCACCAAGATGTTCACCAGCGGCGCCAACCTGTCCGACTATGTGATCATGCTCACCCGAACCAATCCCGACGTGCCGAAGCACAAGGGGCTGACGATGTTCATCGTGCCGCTCAAGGCCGAAGGCGTGGAAGTCCAGCCGGTCTACACTTTCCAGGACGAGCGCACGAACATCACCTTCTACGACGGGGTGAAGATCCCGGACAGCTGGCGGCTCGGCGACGTCGACGGCGGAGTGCGGACGATGAGCGCGGCGCTTGCGCTCGAGCACAGCGGTGGTTTCTCCCAGAGCCAGATGGGCATGGTCCGGGCAGCCGAGGAACTGTGCCGCGAGATCGTCTGCAACGGCAGCCCGCTGATCGACGACCCGCTCGCGCAGATGCGCCTCGCGCGCGCCTGGGCGCATTGCTTCGTTTCGGAAATGCTGGGGCTGCGCTCGCTGTGGGCGGCGGAGGAGAAGCTCAACCTGCCTGCCGCGGGCCCGATGGCGAAGATGTTCTCGACCGAGAAGTTCCTCGAGGACGGCAGCGACCTGCTCGACCTGACTTCGCCGCTGTCCCTGTCGAAACGCAAGGGTGCGGCCCAGCACCTCAACATGTCGTACCGTTTCGCCCACGGCTCGACGATCTGGGCCGGCACCAGCGAGGTCCACCGCTCGATGATCGCCGAACGCGCGCTCGGCCTGCCGCGTTCGCGTGCCTGAGGAGACCGAAGCTTGACCGAAGCACCGCACCTGCTGACCGAGGAAGCCGACGGCATCATTATCTGTACGCTGAACCGGCCGGAAAAGCTGAACGCGATGAGCAACGAGATGTTCGAACTGTTCGAGGAGGCGCTGATCCGCTTTCGCGACACGGAGGAACTCAAGGTGATGCTCATCAACGCGAACGGCCGCTTCTTCACCGCCGGCGCCGATCTCAAGTCGGGCGACGCGCTGGAGCGGCCGTCGACGGCGCGCGACATTCGCGAGATGCACCGCGTGCGCCAGCGCGGCGTGCACCGCATCCACGACGAGATGGAGCATGTCGAAAAGCCGATCGTCGTCGCCCATCATGCCAAGTGCGTCGGCGGCGGGATCGAGCTTTCGCTGTGCTGCGATTTCCGCCTCGCCGCGAAAAGCGCCAGCTACGCCTTCCCGGAAGGGCTGTTCGGCGTGGTCCCGGCCTCTTCGGGCCTCAGCCGGATGACGCGCCATTGCGGCCCGCACTGGGCGCGCTGGCTGATCATGGGCAACAAGACCGCCGATGCCGACATGGCCTACAACATGGGCCTCGTGCACCAGGTCTTCCCCGACGAGACCTTCGAGGAGGAGGTGATGGAATTCTGCCGCCACCTCACCAGGCAGAACGGCGAGCAGATGGGGGCTGCCAAGATCGCCATCGAGATGGCCCATGAGGTCGGGCGCGCCACGGCGCGCGATGTCGAGCGCATGGCCAACAGCGCCCTGATGCTGAATCCCGACTACCTCGCCACGATAGAGCAGTATCTCAAGGGCGTGGGCGGCAAGGGCAAAGGCTAGCTCGGTTCTTCCCCGGCATGGGAAGTGACCCCGGGGAAAAATTTTTTCACAGATTCACTTTGACTCTTGCGCGAGTCGCGAACCGAGAGTTTCCGGCGCGTCGCTGCGCTGCAGCATTCGTTGTTGCGCTGCAATATCAGGGTTTTCGATGGCTAACATCGCATTTACCCTCTTGCGCCTGAATCAGGATGAGGCACTATGGGTAGTGGTTCGCTTGTCAGGGGCACCTACTAGACCTAGATTCCGTGGTGAAAGGCGCATTTTGCGTCGCGGTGGAGGATTCAGGCCCGGTCGACATCCCTGACGGCAAGGCTGGGGACGAATTTGGGGAAAAATATTCTCCATTTGTTCTCACATTCTGATAGAATGGGCAGTCGCCTGCCGATTCACACGCTTGCGGAACGGTTCCGCACCGGGGACGGTTGAGACGATGGGGGCTTGAGAGTGGATTTCAGAGACGGAGACGAGCCGGAGATAGTAGTTGCCGACAATCCGTCGGCGGAAGCGGATACGCAGGTTAAGGAGGCAGGCACGCGGCCTGCTGTGGCTATGACGGAAAAGACGGACGCCGGTTCGGCCCAACTCGTCGAGCAGCTCGGCCGGCAGGCGCTGGCAAGCGCCGCAAAGGCCGTGGCGCAAACGGGTATCGATTCCAAGTCGGTCCGCGAGCGTCGGTTCGACATCGTCACCGATTCTGTACGCGACGAGCTGCTGACCGATTTCGGCAAGGAAACGCTCGACGACCGCTATCTGCTGCCGAACGAGACCTATCAGGATCTGTTCGCCCGCGTCGCCGATGCCTATGCCGACGATGCCGAGCACGCACAGCGGCTTTACGACTATATCTCCCGGCTGTGGTTCATGCCGGCGACGCCGGTGCTGTCGAACGGCGGCACCGGACGCGGCCTGCCGATCTCCTGCTACCTCAATTCGGTCGACGACAGCCTCGAAGGCATCGTCGCGACCTGGAACGAGAATGTCTGGCTTGCCTCGCGCGGCGGCGGCATCGGCACCTATTGGGGCCAGGTGCGCGGCATTGGCGAGCCGGTCGGCCTCAATGGCAAGACCAGCGGCATCATTCCCTTCGTGCGGGTGATGGATTCGCTCACGCTGGCGATCAGCCAGGGCTCGCTGCGCCGCGGCTCGGCCGCCTGCTATCTCGACATCTCGCATCCCGAGATCGAGGAGTTCCTCGAAATCAGGAAGCCCAGCGGGGACTTCAACCGCAAGGCGCTCAACCTCCATCACGGCGTGCTTGTCACCGACGACTTCATGCAGGCGGTGGGCGAAGGCGCCGAATTCGAGCTGAAAAGCCCCAAGGACGGTTCGGTGCGCGGCAAGGTCGATGCCCGCTCGCTGTTCCAGAAGCTGGTCGAGACGCGGCTTGCCACCGGCGAGCCCTATATCGTCTTCTCCGACACGGTGAACCGGATGATGCCGACGCATCACCGCGAGCTGGGCCTCAAGGTCTCGACTTCCAACCTGTGCTCGGAAATCACTCTGCCGACCGGACGCGATCACCTGGGCAACGATCGCACCGCCGTGTGCTGCCTGTCTTCGCTCAATCTCGAGACCTGGGACGAGTGGCACGAGGACAAACAGTTCATAGAGGACGTGCTGCGTTTCCTCGACAATGTGCTGCAGGACTATATCGACCGGGCACCCGACGAAATGGCCCGGGCAAAGTATTCGGCTGCGCGCGAACGCTCGGTCGGTATGGGGGTGATGGGTTTCCACTCGTTCCTGCAATCGAAGAACA
>JAGREL010000015.1 GCA_020446575.1 Novosphingobium sp.
CCACCAACTTCAATCCGGAAATCAACATCCGCGAGGTTACCGCGCCCGCCCGGCACTGGGAAAACGGAGCCTTCGTCGAAACCCCGGCGATGTCGGTGAAGCAGGAGTTCGATTTCGAGGGCGTGGGCCTGAAGAACATGTACCTGATGTATCACGAGGAGCTGGAAAGCCTGGCGAAATTCATCCCTGAAATGGAGCGCGCCCGCTTCTGGATGACTTTCGGCGACGAATACATCAAGCACCTCACCGTGCTGCAGAATGTCGGCATGACCCGGATCGATCCGGTGATCTACGAGGGTCACGAGATCATTCCGCTGCAGTTCCTCAAGGCAGTGCTGCCCGAGCCGGCCTCGCTCGGGCCCACCACGAAGGGCAAGACCAACATCGGCGACATCGCTACCGGCGAGGCTTTGGATGGCTCGGGTGAGAAGACCTTCTACATCCGCAACATCTGCGACCACGAAGAGGCCTATGCCGAAACCGGCAACCAGGCGGTGAGCTACACCACCGGCGTTCCCGCGATGATCGGCGCGGCGATGATGCTGACGGGGGCGTGGCGTGGCGAGGGTGTGTTCAACATCGAGGAATTCGATCCCGATCCCTTCATGGACATGCTGAACGGGCACGGATTGCCGTGGACGGTGGAGGAACTCGCTGGGCCGCTGGCATTTTGAATCTTTCCCTTTCGTCGTCCCGCGTAGACGGGGATCCAGATAAGGGTGCGCTGTTCATTGATGGCGCGGCCAAGGCGCCATGTTAGATAGGCCCCTGCCTTCGCAGGGGTGACGAGGAAGAGATTGGAAACCAGAGCCGGTGATCCGGGCGCTTTCGCCCAATTCGACCTTACCCGCGTCGACAGCCCTGCGTTCGTCGTCGATGCGGCCAAGCTGCGCGAGAATCTGCGCAATCTTGCCGACATCCGTGACCGGGCCGGGATCAAGATGCTCGCTGCGCTTAAGGCCTTCTCCATGTGGAAGGTCGCGCCGATCATCGGCGAATATCTCGACGGCGTGTGCACGTCCGGCCTGTGGGAAGCGCGGCTGGCGGGCGAATTCTATGATGGCGAGATCGCCACCTATTCCGCCGCCTACAAGCCCGACGAGCTGGAAGAGATCTGCCGCCTGTCCGACCATGTCATCTTCAATTCGCCGGCGCAGATCGGTCGCTGCTGGCCGATTGTCGAGCAGGCGCGCACGACCGGCGGCGATTTCGATATCGGATTGCGGCTCAATCCACTCCACCCGGAGGGCGAGGTCCCGCGCTACGATCCCTGCGCGCCGCATTCGCGTCTTGGCTTTCCGATCGACCAGCTCGAGGACGAGCATATCGAACTGATCGATGGCATCCACATGCACACGCTGTGCGAGCAGGACTTCGAGCCGCTGCGGCGTACCTGGGATGTCGCCTTCGATCATCTCGAGCCCTATTTCGGCCAGTTCAAATGGATCAACTTCGGCGGTGGCCATCACATTACCCGTGCCGACTACCAGCGCGACGAGCTGGTGCAGTTCCTGCTCGATGTGCAGGAAGATACCGGCGCCGAAGTCTATCTGGAACCGGGCGAGGCGGTCGCGCTTGATGCAGGCATTCTGGTGGGCACGATTCTCGATGCGCATTGGAACGGGATGCCGGTCGCTATCACCGACATCTCGGCGACGTGCCACATGCCCGACGTGCTCGAAGCGCCTTACCGTCCGGCGATGCTCGGAGAAGAGCCGCTGGACGAGGAGATCGTCGACGAAGGGCAGGGCGGTGCCGTGCGGCTGGGCGGCCCCTCCTGCCTCGCTGGCGACGTGATCGGCGACTATCGCCTGCCGGTGCCCTGCGAGCCGGGCCAGCGCATCGCCTTCCTCGACCAGGCGCATTATTCGATGGTGAAGACCACCACCTTCAACGGGGTTCCGCTACCCTCGATCTGGTTGTGGGACAGCGAAACCGACACCCTCGAATGCGTCCGCCGCTTCGCCTACGAAGACTTCCGCGACCGGTTGAGCTAGCTCGCTCTGAGCCCGGTTCGTCTTGCCGAGAAAGCGATCCGTCGGACCAAGCACTTGAATCTTACGGTTCCGTTTTTCACTTGAAACTGATGAGCACGGGTCTATATGCACCCCCCGCTGCCCCAAGGGGACTTCCAAACCGCAAGGCAGCCTTTGTGTAACGAACCGTTATGGGGGTCCCTTGAGTTGTACATCTATCCTGATGCCTCGGCTGTAGTCCGCGACCTTTCGCCGGACGAACCCGTTATCCTCAATCGCCCGCACGCCGCGGCGCGCGCTGCTCGCTTCTTTGCCGAGAAGTTCCCGGGCAAGTCGCTCTATGCGGTGA
>JAGREL010000016.1 GCA_020446575.1 Novosphingobium sp.
ACCAGCGCGAGCATTTCCAGGGCACTGCAGAACGGATGGGCTATTCGCTGCGCCGCCTGCTGGCCGGACGGCTGCTCGGCATGTTCGTCGAAGGCGTCGCCACCTGGATCCTGCTGGAGATCTACGGCGTGCCGATGGCGGCCCTGCTCGGCCTGCTGACCGGCCTGCTCGCCTTCCTGCCCAATATCGGCGCGCCGATTTCCGGTGCACTGATGATCCTTGTCGGTTTTTCGGGCGGCACCGACATGGGGATCTACTGCATCATCGTCTATGTCGTTGTGCAGACGGTCGACGGCAACATCATCGTACCGCTGATCGCGAAGAAGACGGTCGACCTTGCTCCCGCACTGGTACTGGGAGCGCAGCTGATCATGGGCGTGTTGTTCGGTATTCTCGGCCTGGCTCTGGCCGACCCGCTGGTGGCGATGATCAAGGTCTGGCTCGAGCGCGAGGCGGAGCGCCGAAACCGGCTGGAGCCGGGCTGAGTCAATGGCGCGCAAGTTTCTCTATTTCATCGCGATCTGCGTGGTTCTGGTCGTTGCCGGCTTGCTGGCTCTGCGTTTCTGGGCACGGGACCTGACCGAGCTCGCTTTCGTGCCGACCGTGGAATTCAGTCCTCAGCCCCCGCTTTCCGCCAATATCTATTCCGATTTCTCCATGTGGATTTCCCGGCCCGGAATGGGTGCGGGCGATCCCGCCCACTGGCTGCCGCAGGGGGTTGAAGAGACGGACGGCAGAACGCTGCATGCGGCCGTATTCTTCATTCATCCGACAAGCTATCTCGAAAAGGCGAATTGGAACGGGGCGCTCGACGATGCCAAATCGCGCGAACGGGCCGAACTGTTCGTGCAGGGCATGGCCAGCCCCTTCAACCTTAGTGCCGATATCTGGGCCCCGCGCTACCGCCAGGCTGCGTTCGGAGCCTTCCTCACCGACGCGCCGGAATCCCAGATGGCGCTCGACGCGGCCTATCGCGATCTGCTCGAGGCTTTCGACTACTTTATCGGCACGGTCGACCGGAGTGCGCCGATCGTGCTGGCAGGTCACAGCCAGGGCGCATATCACCTCAGGCGACTGATGCGGGACCGCGTGGCGGGCACGCCGCTCGCGGACCGAGTCGCCGCCGTATACGCGATCGGCTGGCCGGTCTCGCTCGCGCACGACCTGCCGGAAATGGGCCTTCCTGCCTGCACCACGCGCGAGCAGGCGGGCTGCGTGGTCAGCTGGATGAGCTACGCCGAACCGGCCGACAATGAGATGCTACTGGAAGGTTATTCCCGGCGGCCGGGGCTCGACGGCAAGCCGCTCGCCGGCAGTGCCTTCCTGTGCACCAACCCGCTTACCGGCACCGCCGGCGGCAAGGCGGGGCCGGACGACAACCTTGGAACCCTGGTGCCCGAGGTAGAGGCGAAAGCCGGCAAGCTGGTGCCTGGTATGGTGCCAGCCCGCTGCGGTGAGGACGGCTTCCTTTATATCGGCGAGCCGCCCGACGTTGGCCCTTATGTGCTGCCGGGCAACAATTACCACCTGTACGATATCCCGCTGTTCTGGGCGAACCTGCGCGCCGATTTCGTCAGGCGAGTGAAGGCATGGCAACCGAAACCCTGATCACTGCCGACAAAGGGGAATTCCGTGCCGCGCTGCCCGAAGGCGGGGCGCTCATGGGCCTCGATCTCGGTACGAAGACGATCGGTACCGCTTTTTGCGACGCCGGTTGGCGTTTTGCCTCACCGGGCAAGACGCTGCCGCGCGCAAAGTTCGGTGCAGACCGGCAGAAGCTGGCAGGGCTGGTCCGGGAACGCAGCGTCGCGGGCATCGTCATTGGCCTGCCGCTCAACATGGACGGGTCCGAAGGCCCCCGCGCACAAGCCAGCCGCGCTTATGCGCGCAACCTTTCCGCACTCGGTCTGCCGATCCTTCTGTGGGACGAGCGCTGGTCAACAGCCGGGGCGGAGCGCGACCTAATCGGCCAGGACATGAGTCGGGCGAAACGCGCCGAACGGATCGATTCGGCCGCCGCGGCCGTGATCCTGCAAGGAGCGATCGATGCGCTGGCGGGCGGTGTTGTCTAGAAGAAGAGAAGGCGAGCCGTCACAGACCGAGATTCGGCCTTTCCTGATACGCGGGCAGACTGGGAAGCAGCCGGCCGAAGCGGTCTCTTGGCAGAATATCCTCGAAAGGCGTCGTTATCGGTTGGAAGCCAAGCTTTTCGACCAGCACATCGGGAAGCTGTTCTTCGAACCTGACCCCCGCATTTTCGCCAATCTGCCAGACCACCTGGCCATATGCCTCAATGAAATGGGTCAGTTTAAGCACAAGGGCATTCCCGACCTCGAACTGGCCCTTCGAGATTTCGATCATGCAGCCGCTGATGGAAAGGTCATAGAGGAAAGCGCGTTCGACCCTGCCATCGATCTGGCATTCGATGTCCTTGTCGACGACAAATCGCCTGTCGGCTCTACTATCCATATCGCGCACCCGAGCTGAATAGGGCCAATTAGAATATATTCCTTTTAACATTCTGTTAAATTAGCCGCTGTGTGCGGTATATTATTTATTCCAATACAGTTGCCGGATGCGGAAATGCGCGGTCCATTCTGACATGCCGGCGCCGGGATCGGTCCAGCCGCGCCTGGTCAGCCCCGGCCCGATGCGTCACCGTCGCCTTGCAGCACGGCGCGCTTCAGCCTTGCTTCGTTTGCAACCAGCCGGCTGCCCGCACTTTCGGCTTCCCGCCAGATTTCGTCCCGCGCCGAGGAATCTCCGGCAACCGATGCCAGCGCCCCCCACGCGGCGAGGCGCATACGGTCGCTGGGATGCGTCCTGCCGAAGCATCGCGCTAGATCGCACGCTTCTTCGCTACCAAGGCCGACGGCAATGCGGATGAAGGCTTCGCTCGCGCCCTGACTGAGAATCGAACCGATGCGCCCACTCTTAACGTCGAAGGAATACTGGTCGAGCCATCCCAGCGCGCCCGAGGTGTGCAGGACATTGACCGAGACCGAGAGAGAGTCGGCGGGAAGCTGGGCATGCACATCGCGATGGGCACGGTAATGCATGATCTTGCCTTCCTCGAGCCGGGAACGCTCGACGAAGCGCAGGTCGACCGACTCGCCGCGCCAGCCCGTCACTTCTTCATAATCGTATTCGTAATAGTCGCTCCAATAGCCCGGCCCGAAATAGCCCAGCGTGAGAAAATCGAAATTATGGTCGTGCGGCAGACCGTAAACGAAGCTCGCACTTCCACTTGCGCGCATCATGAATTCGTCTTGCGAGGGCCAGATGTTGGCGCGCATGAAGAAGTCGCCCGCGCCCGGCGGCTTCAGCATGATCACCTGAGGCCCATAGGAATTGTTGCCGAGCTCTTCGCGGTGCCGCGCAGCCAGCTCTGCGACGAGCATGTCGCCAAGGAAGCTGCGATCATTGCCGAGCCGGTACAACTGTCTAGCGGCATGCGCGAGGCTCTCTTCATCCCTCGGCTCGAAGCCGCTGACCGACAGCGCATCGATGCATTCTTCCAGGCTGGAGACGGTCTCGTCTTCGACGGAAATCACGCGGGGCATAGATCGATCTCGCCAAGCTGGGGGTGAGCCTTGATGAGCTGGGCATGCAGCGCAGCTGCCGCCGGCGCCAAACCATCGTCTTCGGAGCCGGCGATCTCCGTCAGCGTCCGAAAACCCGTGAGCGTATCGAGAGCGAGAGCTTCGCGCAGCGCCTGCCAGCGCAAGGCGTCGCTTCCCCGTTCCCGTGCGATTTCAGCCAGCTGCGGCGCAGCATCGGTGCGGCCCATCCTTCCAAGCAGAGCCATCATCAGCTCAAGGCGGCTGTCGCGCGGATTGCCGGCCGCCTGATGGACGAGCTTGCCATCGTCAAGGCGGTATTCGCAGGTGACGCCCGCGAGCATCCGGCGGCGCTGCAGACGCAGGGAGACAAGGCAACCCGCCACTTCGCGAATGTGCAGCGCTTGGCGCTCGGCATCGCGGCGGACTACCCTGCCCGAGCCCAGATCGACTGCCTGACGGCCGAGCTTGGCTCCATTCGCGTCGGAGGAACAGCGTTCGATCAGTTCCGCATGTGCCGAACCGGCCAGCACATGCTCCCACATCTCGCTGGGGCTGAAATCGACGGTAACCGGCGCGGGCTTCGCCCGGAGACCGTCACCGTCAAGCGCAACCAGCGTAAGCGTGACGTTGCCCGAACGCGCCAGCAGCAGGGTGGAAAGCACTCCGTCGGTGAAATGGCGCAGACGGACATGACCGAGCGGAAGCCGGCTCAGGGCGGCAGCCGTTCCCGACGCAAACCCCAGCGCCAGCTCGCTTGCGGCCGGATTGCTTCCGTCGAAGAGTGCAGCCAGCGCTGAGCATTCCGCAATCGGCCTTCCTTCCGCGAAGCTCTCGATATCGGCGAAAACTTCGGCGATCCTGGGAGTTTCCCGCCAGCGCGTGATCGAACGGTGGAGCTGCTCCTGCGCGTCGCGCTGCGGAGAATCGTCTCTCCGCAGCGCGCGCAGCACGGGATGCACAATCATCCCGCGACCCCTCAACCGCCGGGGTTCAGTTCGTAAAGGAAAGTCATCAGGATGACGATCGTGTCGTCCGACGACTGCACGCGGGCAATGTCCAGGAGGCTTCCGAATAGGCCCGTGACCGTATCGAGGTCGGGCAGGGAAGAGATATCGATTTTCGGCAGATTCATAATTGCAACCCTATTTGCACGGAGCAGAGGCGCTCCGCGGAGGGCAATGTGAACAAGCAGGCATGCGGCCCGAAATTAAAAGATTGTAATCACTTGAACCACCACGCGCTGGTCAATCACGCAGGATCACCACCAGCCCGACCGCACCGACCGGCATCGTGCCCGGTACGAGAGCGACGCGCGCCGCATCGGCCCGCGCCCGGTCGAGGATTTCGGCCGGAACGCCGGGCTCGTAGGCGAGTAGGTCGGCCGATCCCAGCAGCCGGGCTTCGCGCAAAGTGAGATCTTCGGGATCGGCGCTGCGCAGCTGGATTTCGAAGACACCGCCATCCTCGGGCGCGCTGGCGCCGTCGAGCCAGGCGGACAGATGCTCCGCGCTGTCCTCGCGCAGCGGGTCGATTGCCCCGCCCTCACCCAGCGCCGCATCCAGCACCTGCCGCCTCTCGCTCGCATCGGGAAAACGCTCGCGCAGCCGCTTCCGGGCCGAGCCGAGCGCGGCGGCCAGCCTGCCCAGCGATTGCGGCAGCAGCTTTTCGAGCCTGAGCCGCAGCGCTTTGGCCAGCCCCGCCGAAGCGCCGCCGGTGCCGATTGCCAGCAGCACCGGCGAGCGGTCGAGGATCGAGGGCACGGTGAAGTCGCACAGGTCGGGCCGGTCGGTAACGTTGACCAGCAGCCCCCGGGCGCGCAGTTGCTCGGCCACCGCTTCCGGTTCGTCCATCGCGACGAAGGCCAGCCGGGCGTCGGCATTGTCTTCGCCGACAACGGTGCCGCCGGCGCGTTCGATCAGCCGCCGCTTTGCCTCGGCCGCTTCGCCCTCGCCCAGCACGATCACCGGCTTTCCGGCGATGCGATGGAACAGGGGAAGGGAGTCGGTCATTTCAGCGGTTGCAGCCTATGCCCACCCCGCTGCGACTAGCCTCGCCAGAGCTCGGCAAGTCTCGCTCCCCTCCCGCTTGCGGGAGGGGTTGGGGGTAGGCAACTCTCATTCGAGCCACTCGGGTACGTGCTCGGCGGCAAGGATCGTCGCTGGCTCGATCCGGTTGGCGACGATCGCCCAGTTGTCGCCGTCGACCATCACCTCGGGAATGAGCGCGCGGCTGTTGTAAGTGTTGGCCATGGTCGCGCCATAGGCCCCGGCGGTGCGGA
>JAGREL010000185.1 GCA_020446575.1 Novosphingobium sp.
ACCGCCCGACACGGCCCCTTCCGCCGCAGCCGGACCCGCAAGCCGTGCCCCAGGCGCAAACCCGGGCCCGCCCGCAACCCACGCAAACTCACCACCACCAACCTCCATCACATCCGCATAAGATGCGCAGGGGAAAGTGAGGGAGGCCGCAAGGGCCGAAACAACAAGACTGATGGAACGCACCGAGTAGGTCCTCCGAGGGACGGCTTTGCCGAACGATTATCGCAATTGCAGGCCTCGAGCCAGTGCGGCCGGGCAATCACGTTCCCTCTAGGAAAATGACATGACATTACGATGACTGACTGATGACGACCGCCGACCGCCCCGCTCGAACCGGCACCTTGCCGTTTCAGACGAAATGCCAGCGTCAATGCAACCATGCTTCATTACAGTAATACGCATATATACCTAAGTATTATTGATTTAATTTCGACTTGTCATAGATAATGAACTTCTTGTCGAAAATATTATTTCCGGCATTGTCGTTTGCGTCGGCCGTCCATTAGAGCCGCATCTGGAACCAAAGGACGCATGCCCAATGACCATTCCGAAAAAACTGGCAGGAGCAGCCGCAGGCCTTGCCCTTGTCGCAGGCATCGCCGCGTATCAGCCGGCATTTGCCGAAAGCGGGGAAGAACCGGAAGCAGAAGCGATCCTGGAAATATCATTTCTGCTTCCCGGCATCGCCGCGCTCGTCTGGGCGCTCGACAGCGCGAACGACAACGATAACCGGCCTGTCAGTCCATAGACCAAAAGAAACACACATCCGCCTAACGCGGAACACATAGCCCACGGGGCTTCGGGGAACGGTTCAAATCGGTCGCGCCTGCCTGCCAGGTGCGGACCATTACGTTCGGAAGTGCCAGAAATGACCCCGTGCCCATCAAACACCCCCGCTAATCCGGTTTGCGGCCTTGCCGGATTGCTCCTGTGCCTGGCCGCACTGACGCTGAGCGCTTGCGCTGCTACTCGCGGCGGCAGTCTGCCCTATGGCGTGCAAGAGTTCGGCCAGCCCGACGCACCATCCGACACGGCGCTGGAAGCCGACTACCGCATCGCTCCGCTCGACAAGCTGGCGATCAACATCTTCCAGGTCGATGATCTTTCAGGCGAATATCAGGTCGACCTGACCGGCCATATCGCGATGCCGCTGCTCGGCAATGTCCCGGCGGTCGACCAGACGCCGGCCGCACTGCAACAGCAGCTGCAACGCCGGCTTACCGCGACATATCTGAAGAATCCAAGCGTGACGGTTGGCGTCGTCGAGGCCGGCGGCAGCAAGGTCACGGTCGAAGGCGCGGTCAGGTATCCCGGCGTGTTTCCCCTCTATGGCAGGACGACGCTGATCCAGGCGATCGCGATGGCCAGGGGCCTGAACGAGACCGCCAACGCCAAGCGGGTGGCGATCTTCCGCCAGATCGACGGGCAGCGCATGGGCGCCGCTTTCGATCTGACGACGATCCGCGCCGGAGAAGAGGCCGACCCACCGGTCTACCGCGGCGACATCGTCGTCGTCGACGGATCGAAAGCGAAGCAGAGCTTTCTCGATGTCGTGAGATCGATGCCGATCCTCTCCGTCTTCGCTCCCGTCGCTTATTAATCGGACGAACGGGACATGGCGGAAGGAACCTGTATTCTGGAAGAACCAGCCGACCCGCTTCCGGTCCTCCGTGGACAGCAGGGGAGCGAGCCGGGCCGTTCGGACAATTTCCACCCGGCACACACGATCGAGAACGACGGGCCCAATCTCGCCGCGCTGTTGCGGATCCTGTGGGCGCGGATCTACTGGGTTCTCGCGGCCAGCGCATTGGGCCTGGCGCTGGCGCTCATCGCCTCGCTGCTCCAGACGCCGCTCTATCGCTCGACGGCTGTGCTGGAACTGAACCCGCCAACGGTACCCATCCTGCCGGGGCAAAGCGAACAGCAGGACAATCTCGTCGTTCCCAATACCGATCACGAGTTCCTGGCCACGCAGTACGGTTTGCTCAAAAGCCGGACTCTCGCGGAACGCGTCGTGCAGGACCTCAACCTTGCCGACAGGCGCCAGAGCGAGGCGGGAGGCGACGGCCAGGAAGCGCGCATGCGCACGCTCACCGACACGCTGGCTGAAAACATCGAAGTCAAGCCGGTGCGGGTAAGCCGCTTGGTCGAGCTCAGCTACAGTTCGGAAAACCCGGACCGTGCCGCCCGGATCGTCAACGGCTTTGCCGACGCCTTTCTCTCGTCCACGCTCGACCGGCGCTTCGAAGCCACCGCCTCGGCCCGACAGTTCCTGAAGAAGCGGCTCGAGACCGTGCGAGCCAAGCTCGACGAAGCCGAACGCAAGCTGGTCGCCTATGCCAAGGCGAACAACATCATCGATACGAGCAGAGAGGCCGAGGACAAATCGGAGGCCGGCACCCTTTCAGGCGCATCGCTGGTCGCACTCAACGAAGCGCTGGCGCTGGCCCAGCAGAAACGCATTGCCGCCGAGCAGCGCTACCGCCAGTCCGGCACGATCACCGAAGTGAACCAGAGCACGGCCGCCCTGCGGCAGGAGAAGGCGCGGCTCCAATCCGAATATCAGGAAAAATCGACCACCTTCCAGGACGACTATCCCGATATGGTCCGCCTGCGCTCGCGCATCCGGGCGCTGGACCGGGCAATCCGCAGCGAGGCGGAAAGCGCGTCCGGCGCGCTGTTCGCCGAATACCGGGCAGCGCTGGCCGAGGAAGGCTCGCTCAAGGCACGCGTAGGCCAGCTCAGCGCCGCCGTGCTGGACCAGCGCGAGCGCGCCATCCAGTACAACATCCTCCAGCGTGAACTCGATACCAACCGTTCGCTCTACGACGCCCTGCTCAAGCGCTACAATCAGGTGGGCGTCGCCGGTAGCGTCGGAACGCCGCAGGCCTCGATCGTCGATCGGGGCGAGATTCCCGTCTCACCCGCTTCTCCGAACATTCCGCTCAATCTCGGCCTCGGCCTGTTCTTCGGCCTGGCGCTGGGCGTGATCTTCGTTTTCGGCCACGAGTTCCTGACGGACACGATCACATCGCCCGAAGACGTGCGCGAGAAGCTGCACCTGCCGGCGCTGGGAGTGATCCCGAAGAAGAAACGCAAAGAGGGCCTTGCCGAACAGCTCAGAGACCGCAAGTCGCCGATTTCGGAAGCCTATGCCTCGCTGCTGACCACGCTGCAGTTCACCACTCACACCGGCCTGCCGAAATCGGTGCTGGTCACGAGCACCAGGGCAGGCGAAGGCAAATCCACTTCCAGCTTCGTGCTGGCCAACCATCTGGCGCAGCTGGGCAAGAAGGTGCTGCTTATCGACGCGGACATGCGCAGGCCCTCCTTTGTCATCAAGGAGCGAGCGGAACTGGGGCTTTCGCGCATGCTGGTCGGCGACGGTTCGCTATGGGATCACATCCTGGGGACCCATGTCGAGAATCTGTGGCTGATGCCGAGCGGGCCGGTTCCGCCCAATCCCGCGCAGCTACTCAACTCGCCGCGCATCAAGGCGATACTGACCGAACTGACCGAGCATTTCGACGTGGTGATCGTCGATGCGCCGCCGCCCCATGGCTTCGCCGACGCCCCGCTGCTGGCATCGGTCTGCAGTTCCGTGCTGCTGATCGTCGAAAGCGGCAAGACGCGCCGTCGGCACGCGCTGGAGACCATCGCCAAGCTGCAGGTATCCGGAAGCCTCATGCTGGGCGCGGCTCTTACCAAGTATGAATCGTCGATCGGCGAATACGGTTATGGCTATTACGACAGCTATCGCTCGGTCGGGGGTCGGCAGAGGACTCACGAACTGACTTTTCAGCTGATGGGCGAGGATGAGGGCTAGGGCGCGCGACGGCAGATCGGCGCTTTGCCGCGTGATGGTCGCCTGTCTTGGCCTGACGCTCGCCTATCTGTCCGCGGCCGGCGCACTGTGGAACCTGGGCATGCCGCAGAAGGCAATCGGGATACCGGCGGCGGTCCCCGACGATCCGGAAATTGCCATGGCACAGGCGGCGGCCGCATTCCGGTCCAGCCTCGCAATTCCAACGGCACGCGAGCTGGCACAATTGCGCACTGCCGCCCGGCTGGATCCGCTTGAGGACGAACCCTTCCTGTTCGCGGCACTGCGGCAATCCGCCACCGGGAACGGGCGCAAGGCGGTTCGGCTGCTGGAGGAGGCCCGGCGCCGCGATCCGCGCTCCACGGACACGCGCGTCGTTCTGCTCGGCCACTATCTGAAGGCTCGACAGGCCGCACCGGCAGTGCGCGAGATCCGTGCGCTGAGCAGGCTGCTGCCGCCGCAAGGCCGGGCTGCGCTGGTCGCACTGCTGGCGGGCCTGATCCGGTCGCCGGACACGCGAGCTGCCGCACTCGGCGCCATCCCGTCGCATCCGTTGCGCATCGCTTTGCTGGAAAAACTTGCTCGCGACGGCGCGGATTCGGGGCTGCTGCTGGAAATCGCGGCAGGCATGGGAGGCGTGGCCGCTGAAGGCAACGGCGCCTGGGCCGAACGCACGATCGAAGCGCTGATAAACCGCGGCGATCTGGAAGCTGCGCGCCGCCTGTGGGCGTCTCTTTACGGGATCGAGCCGAAATACGGGGAATCCGCTGTATGGGACAGCGAATTCGCCGGGCTGGGCGGCCCGCCGTTCGGCTGGAAGGTCGGCTCCGGGCCGGCGGGTCTCGCCGAAATTTCAGGCAGCGTTCTGCGCGTCCGCTATTTCGGGCGGGACCGTGCACAATTCGCCCGGCAATTGCTGATGCTTCCTTCCGGGTCCTACCGGCTTGGTTTCCGGGCCTTGGCGTATAACCGCCACCACCCGGCCGACCTTGCCTGGCGCATCGCCTGCGTCGAAAGCCGAGAGCCGCTGATCGAGCTGCCGCTGGATGATTCCGGCAAGGCCGGTTCCGCCAGCTTCGAGGTTCCGGCTGAGGATTGCCCGGCGCAATGGCTCTCCCTGTGGGGCAGGCCGGAGCCTTTCCCGGAAACAAGCACCGTGGGCCTGCGCAAGGTCTGGGTTGAACGAACGGGTAGGCCGTGACCGCGCTGCGCGATGCCGTGCTGCCGGGTTTCCTGCTGCTTTGCCTGGTGCTGGGCGGAGCGAGCGGCGGCGGCTATCTCGCCAATCTGTTCCTGCAGCTTTGCGCCGTCGGACTGATCGGCTGGACGCTGCTGACCGGACCACCGACACCATTCACGCCGCAGCAGCGCGTGCTGCTGTGGTTCGGCGTGGCCATCTGCCTCGTCGTCCTGCTCCAGTTCCTGCCCTTGCCGCTGCCGCTTTGGGAACAGCTGGGGGGACGCGGCGCCATCATCGCGGCAGACCGGGAGACCGGGATCACCCCTTCCCCGGCCTTTCTCACCCTGATGCCGCACGAAACGCTCAAGTCCGCAGTCTGGATGCTCCCGCCCTTTGGCCTGGCACTTGCCATACTGGGCCTGGGCAACTGCCGCGCGCACCGCCTGGCCATCGTGATCGTCGCCGTCATGGCGCTGTCGGTGCTTGTCGGGGCCTCGCAGCTTTCAGGAGGCGGGAACTCGCCTTGGTATTTCTACCGGATCACCAATCGGGGTTCGGCGGTCGGCTTCTTTGCCAACGCCAACCACTTCTCGACGCTGCTGCTCGTGTCGCTCCCTTTCCTGGCGGCACTCGTCGAAACGCGCTGGCGGGGCAGGCGGGCCTCGCGAGTCGTCATCGTTGCCATTGCATCGGCCATTTTCGGCGTCGCGCTGGTCGGTATTTTCGTGAACGGCTCGCTCACCGGCTACGGGCTGGGCGGCCCGGTGCTTGCGGCCAGCGCCATGATCCTCGTGCCCAGGGCGCGCCTGAGGCGTTTCTCCCTCCTTGTGCTCTTGCCGGCGATTGCGGCGGGAATGGTGCTGGTATTCTCAACAAGGGAAGGCAGACAAATGCTTGCCGAAAGCAGTACCCTGTCAGCACCTGCGCGCGAGACGATTTTCGCCAACAGCTGGAAAGCGGCCCGAGATTTCGCACCAACCGGTTCGGGCATCGGTAGTTTCGAGGAAATCTACCGCCTCTATGAAGATCCCGCTGAAGTCGGCCCGCGGTACATCAACCACGCCCACAACGACTATCTCGAATTGTTGGTGGAGACGGGGCTGGCGGGCGGCGCGATGCTTGCCGCTTTCCTGCTGTGGTGGGGACGGCGCGCATATCGGGTCTGGCATGCGAAAAACGCCGATCCCTTCGCCCGTGCAGCGGTGGTCGCGACGGCGACGATCCTGATCCACTCGAGTGTCGACTATCCGCTGCGCACGGCGGCCATCAGCTGCATCTTCTCGCTGAGCTGCGCGCTGATGACGCGATGGGCCAGCGGGGATCAGCTGCTGATTGCCCGGCGCAACGCCCCACGCAGACGCAGGGCTGCGCCCGCAACAGCGTAATGGCCGAAGCAATACATCGCCTCCGGCACGCTCGCCTCGCCTTGCCGGAAGACCCGGCGCTGTCTTCAGGCCGCTATCAGGCGGCCCCTATCCATTTCGACGCGCGTTTTTCTTGAGAGAATCTCCAGGAGAATGGTGACGCGATCCGCCTCACCCGCGCGCTCGAGGATTCCGCACAGGGCGTCGAACGGCCCGCCCGCGATCCGCACCCGGTCGCCAGGCACGAGCCGCTCATCGAAGCTGAGTTCACCATCCGGCGTGCTCAGCTCCTGCAGACGTTCGACCAAGCCGTGCGGCAGGGCTGCCGGCGGCGAATCCGGCGATGCGCCGCAGCACACCAGCCGAACGACGCCGATCGTGCCGTTGATCGAACGCCAGCGCTGGCGCTGTGTATCCAGCGCGACGAAGATGTAGCCGGGAAAGAAAGGCGCAAGCACCGATTGCATGCGCCTGCCGACGCGCCGTGCCCGCCTTGCGCAGGGGCAGAACGTGACGAAATCCTGATTGTGAAGGTGCCACTCGGCCAGCGGTTCCTTGCGCGGCCTGGTCTGTACGGCATACCAGCGTTTCATGGAATTCTTCGTCCTCGCTTGAGACCGCGACGCGTTGTGAAACTGCGGTCCGGATGCATGTGAGGCTAAGAATCCGATGTCCGGGAGCCAACTACAGACCTCTCGATTCTGGACATGATTTCAACGCTCTAGCGTCCCCGGCAGCGACAAACAGACGATCGCTCCCCTCACGATAGGTCCATTGTCGAATTACCTGCCGACCTGCCCCGGTGCCTGATGCGGTTTCATTTCGCGCCGAAGCCGGTGAGGACCACCCTGATGGTCCGAAACAGGATCAGCAGGTCGATCCAGTAGGAAAAGTTCTTGATGTAATAGAAGTCGAACTGGAGCTTGTGATCGATCTCGCCCAAGTCGGTCACGTGCCCCTGGTTGACTTGCGCCCAGCCGGTGATGCCGGGCCGCACGATATGACGGTAGCGATAGAAGGGCAGTTCGGCCTCGTAGAGCAGCGACAGGCCGATCGCTTCCGGCCGCGGACCGATCCAGCTCATTTCCCCGCGCAATATGTTGATGATCTGCGGCAGTTCGTCGATCCTCGTCCGGCGCAGAAACCGGCCGATCCGGGTGATCCGCTCATCGTCGGACAGGGTAACCGATTCCGCGGCGCTTTCGCCATTGCCGGCGGTCACCATGGTCCGGAACTTGGCCACTTCGAAAACCCGGCCGCGGTGGCCCATGCGTTTTTGCCAAAACAGTGCCGGCCCCGGCGAATCCAGCCTTATCAGCAATCCGATGACCAACAGGAACGGCAGAAGTGGAAGCACAAGCGCGATACCAGCGAGCACGTCGGCAATCCGCTTGATCTTGCGATAGCCCAGACCGGGGATCAGCGCCCCCAGGCTGTTTTCAGACAGGTGCTCGATCCGCACCATGCCGGTGGTCGCCTCCCACACCTGTTTGTAATGGTAGACGGGCGTGCCGGAGATCGCCGCTTCGGCCAGAAGCCGTTCCCATTCCGGGCGATGATCGTGATGAAGATCGGCGATCACGGCGAGATCGCCATCCTGGGGCAGGTGTGGCGTAGCCAGGAAGCTGGAGCGCAACTGGCGGAGCTGACGCACTCTGTGCGCCCGCCCGCCGGGAACCACGAAGAACCGGCGCTGCCCGGCGCGCCCGTTAAGCGCCGCTATGAAATAGCATGCCGAAAGCGTCGCCAGAAAGCTTGCGACAAGGATGCTGTTGCTGTGCCCGAGCCTGAAGATCGCGAAGACGGCGAAGATATAGCCGTATACGGCCGCCAGTGTCGGCAGGATCAGGCTACTGACATTGACGCCCGGGTAGATTTCCATCCGCCGCAGCGAGAGCAGCAGGGTCATTACGGCAGCAGCGGCGGCCGCGAGGGAATTGATCGCAGCCGGGTTGGAAAGCAGGCCGGGCACACGCAGCCCGGCCAGGACGAAAGCGGGAAGCAGAACCCCCAGGCTCAGAACAATCACGAACTGGAAGCGCAGCGAATTGGCAATTCCGACGCGCGCTACAGACGGCAGGGGAATCGTCGAAACCAGCAAGCCGAACCTTCCCTCTCGTCAAGGCAGACGCTGCTTTCCGAACGGGCACAACCGGCACCGGGCGGAACGAAGCGTCGCGAACACTCGACGCGAAACGAATCATATCGGCCGCCAGACGCAATTCCGGTTCGCTCGAGTTTGGAGATTTAGGCTGTCGAGCCAAGCAGCTGGCCGCACACGCGACGGCCCGGCAACGACATTGCCAAGCCCTGAGGATAGCCCCCGAAGATCAGCGGAACAGCCAACCGATTGCACGGAGAAATGGTGCGCGGTGCAGTTCCAAGCGAACAGGTCTTGCGTCTGATTTCCCTGCCTTACGGGAATGAACGGCGATCGCGGATTTCAGGTCAGTCGATTGCCCGCTATCCAACCTTTTCCTCACGCGTCGATCCGGGGAGAAGCAGAAACAGCAGGCTTCCCACCAGGACGGTTCCGGAAACGAGATAGAGAAACGCCGAGAAACTGTCCGTCAGCTTCAGGGTCGTGCTGACCAGGATGGATCCCGTGGCAGTGGCCAGGAAACTGCAACCTGTGACCAGGCTCAGCGTAGAACTGAAAATCCTTAACTTGAAATAGCGGGCGACGAGATAGGAAAGCAGGTCGTGCTCGGCCCCGACGGTGAAGCCGACGAGGACCATGGCGAAAGCAACGACCGTCACCGCGTCGAACGGCGTGGCCAGCACGAAATAGCCCAGCGCCGGCGGGAGCATGCAGGCCATCGTCACGATCGGCGTGGCGAAGCGGTCGAGCGCGAGGCCGCAGGCCAACCGCCCCGCGACAGTGCTGATCGCGTAGAGCGAGACGACCCATGCCGCGGTGGCGGTGGACAGGCCGTTGTCCACTAGCAGGATGTTCAGTTGCGAGGAATGGAGCGGGGTCGCCAGCAGGCAAAGGTACATGCCGACGATCAGGATCCAGAACACCCGGCTGCGCGATACGAGGGCAAAGTCTTCGCGGATGCTCGGACGGGCGGGAGTTTCTTTCCCTGCTTCAACCCTGTTGCCGCTCGCCTCATCGTTTCGAGGAATCAAGGCCAGAGCGGCAAGGCCGCAGACCAGGGTAAAGGCTCCGAGGGCAAGGTAGGAATGGCGCCAGCCGATACTCTCGATGCTCCAGTTGAGAAGCGGCGCGGAAGCGGCGCCAAGCACTGCCGGGGTGCAGACCACGATGGTCATGGCAAGGCCGCGAGCACGTTCGAAGTACTGCGCGATCAGCCGCGTGTAGACGATTGCCCCGGTCATGTGGCCGACCGCAAGCTTCATCGACGATACGAACAGGAAATAGGCGAAGCTTCCCTGCATCTGGCTGTATCCGATGAAGACGAACGGCATCAGCAATGTGCCGACCATTGCGACGGGCCGAACGCCGAAGCGGTCGGCGAAGCCGCCGATAAAGGGCAGGACCACCACCGTGGCCACCGCGACCAGACCGTAAAGCGCGAATTGTGCCCGCGACCAGTGAAATACCTCAAGAAGGTGTGGCGCGAAAATACTGTTGGCGTAGGCGAGGAACGGAATACTCGATCCCACGCCGAGACTGGCGGCGGCGAGCGGCCTGAAATTCAGGCGTATTTCGCCCAGATAGCTCAAGCATGTCCTCCCCAATCCCCCGGCGAGCGAGGCGCGGCGGTCATGCCATCGCAAAGTTCTAAATACAATTGGAATTATAATTTAGGCGGCGACCAATCGACTCATCCGAAACGGTCGTGAAATGCTTGACTGGGACGAGAACCCGCGCCCCTAACCGCTCCGTCCAGCGCGGCGCTTGTGCGGCTTCGCCCGGGCGGGCGTATCCTTGACGACCTCCAGCTGCGGCCGGCGGGCCGCGATCAGGCCGTGGAGCATGAGATCGAGGAAGGTTTCGGTGATCTTGCCGGGCGAAGTCGGGCCGGACGGTTCGTACCACATCGTCATCCAGCTGGTTGCGCCGAAGATGAACTGGGCAGCGGCGCTGGTATCGACATGCTCCGGGATTTCCCCGGCCGCCTGGGCCTCGTTCATCAGTCCGGTCAGGATTCTGCGCGTGTGGCGCGGCTTGGTTCTCAGCTTCCTGCGGATATGGTCGGGAACCTGTCCGTAGTTGAGCAGGAACGCCCGCAGGTAATAGTCATTCTTCATCGAGATCCGCTGCTCGATCATCTTGCGGATGAACGACCGCACGTGATCGATCGGCGAGAGCGAGCTGTCGTCGTCGATCAGGGCATCGGCCTCGGCGAACATCCGGCCGGCGGCGATGTTCATCACTTCCTTCATCAGGTCTTCGCGCGAGGGGAAATAGTAATAAAGGCTACCCGCATGGGTGCCGGCTTCGCGTGCGATGTCGGAGAGCTTGGCTTCCGAATAGCCTTTCTTCGCCAGCGCCTTGGCGGCAGCATCCAGGATGCGCTGGCGTTTCTCTATCGATTTGGAATGTACGCGAGTGCCGGAGCGATTGCGCAGCGATTCACTCGGCATCAGGTCGCACCTCTTGCTCGGCCCGGATACTCTTCGATGTCTCGCCGGATTGAGTGGAAGGCCATCTACCCCTCATCTGCCTAGCCCGCGCCAATACCACGACCGCCAAAGTTTGCAAAGCAAAGTGCCGCCTCAGTCCGGCAAATTAGAATTGAAATTATAATTATATTGACTCCATTCGAAGGGCGCGCTTATTGAAAATCGGCTTCCGGGGGCTACGCAAGCCGCATCGGTCCGGCATCGCCGCGCCGATGAACGGCGAGAAGCCGGGGGGCTGGGATGAGTGATCGGGCAGAGGGTGATCGAGTGCCCAAATCCGGAGGGGAAAGCCTGCCGCTCAGCGGTATTCGCGTGCTTGAACTCGGGCGCTACCTGGCCGGGCCGTTGGTCGGCCAGCTGCTGGGCGACCTCGGCGCGGAAGTGGTCAAGATTGAGCGGCGCGGCTTCGGCGACGAGTTCAGGCAGTACGGGCGCACCTTCGTCAAGGATCGCGACGGCAATCCGACGCGGGAATCGGCGCCCTATACCTCGGCGAACCGCAACAAGCGCTCCGTCGAGGTCGATCTCGCCAATCCCGACGGCCAGGAGATCGTGCGCGGCCTTGCCCGGAAATGCGACATCTTCATCGAGAATTTCAAGGTCGGCGCGCTGGCGAAATTCGGGTTGGACCATGACAGCCTGGCGCGGATCAACCCGCGCCTGATCTACTGTTCGATCACCGGTTTCGGCCAGACCGGCCCCTATGCCCACCGCGCCGGATACGATTTCATCATCCAGGGCATGTCCGGGCTGATGTCGATCACCGGAGAGCCGGACGGCCAGCCGCAGAAATCCGGCGTGGCGATCACCGACGTCTTCACCGGCATCTATGCGGTCACGGCCATCCTGGCGGCGCTGCACCAGCGCGAACGAACCGGGCGCGGCCAGCAGATCGACATGTCGCTGCTGGACGTGGCCGTGGCGGTCACGGCCAATCAGGCCCTGAACTATCTGACCACCGGCAAGGCGCCGGGGCGGATGGGCAATGCGCATGTCAATCTGGCACCGTATCAGGTGTTCGACTGCCGCGACGGCCACATCATCATCGCCACCGGCAACGACCGCCAGTATCGGCGCCTGTGCGCAATCCTGGCGCTCGAGGACATGGCAGAGGCGCCCGAATTCGCCCGCAACCGCGACCGCATCGCCAACCGCCGGGTGATGATCGCGCGGCTGAACGGGGCCACGGCACAACGCAGCAGGGCCGATCTGCTCGCCGCCTGCGAGGCCCAGGGCGTCCCCGCCGGCCCGATCAACGATCTGGCCGCCGTGATGGCCGACCCCCAGGTCATCCACCGCAACATGCGCATCGAACTCGACGGCGTGCCGGGCGTGCGCGCGCCGTTCCGGTTCTCGGATGCCGATCTGGCGCTGCACCGCCCGGCGCCCGGACTGGGCGAGGACGACCCGGGTCCGAACGGCTGAGCCGGCGGATACCAGCGCGAACCGGGCCGGTCCTTCATCTTGCCCAATAAACTCAATCCCCGGCCGGCGGCGGCGCCGCCGCCACCAGCATGTCGCGCAAACCCGCGTCCTGTTCCACCTTCAGGCGCACCGGCAGGGTGACGACCTTGCTGCGGAAGGCGGGCGGCAGGCGCACGGCGTCCTTCTCGGTCGTCACCATCTGCGCGCCCAGCGCCCGGGCCTCGGTTTCCAGCCGCGCCATCAGCGCCGGTGTCAGCGGCTGGTGATCCTCCAGCGCCTCGGCCCGCAGCAGATCGGCACCCAGCCCGCGCAGGGTGGCAAAGAACTTCTCGGGATGCCCGATCCCGGCGAAGGCCAGCGCGCGCAACCCCTGCCAGTCCATCCCGGTGGGCAACGGGTTCAGCGCACCGGCGAAACGGGGTATCGTGATCGCCCCGCCCCAGCGCCCGGCGAACAGATCCTGCGCCGCCGGATCGCCCAGCGACAACACCGCATCGGCCCGCGCGAGTCCGGCGCGCACCGGTTCGCGCAGCGGCCCCGCCGGCAGGCAGCGGCCGTTTCCGAAGCCGAGCCGCGCATCGACCACGACGATCGAGAAAGCCTTGCGCACGGCCGGATTCTGAAACCCGTCGTCAAGAACCACGACGCTCGCGCCGGCGGCCACCGCCTGCGCGGCACCCGCGGCGCGGTCGCGCGCCACCCAGACCGGCGCGAACGCGGCCAACAGCAGCGGTTCGTCCCCGACCTGCGCCGCGTCGTGCCGCGCCTCCAGAACCCGCACCGGCCCCGCCAGCGCGCCGCCATGGCCCCGGGTGACGACATGGGGGTCGTGCCCCGCTCCGCGCAGCCGCTCCACCGCCCAGATCACCGTCGGCGTCTTGCCGGTG
>JAGREL010000186.1 GCA_020446575.1 Novosphingobium sp.
CGTTCGAGTCGGGCCAGGGGCACCAGCGGCGGGTTGCCGCCTCGTCGCTCGCGGCCTATCCCGGATGGCATGATCCGATTTCTCCTGATTGCCGCCGCGCTCGTATCGCCGGGCTTGCCTTCCGCTCGGGTCAAGTCCGTTGCCGAGGCCGTCCAGTCCGACCTGCCGGGTCTGATGGAGATATACCGGGACCTCCACACCAATCCCGAGCTGAGTTTCCAGGAAGTACGCACGGCGGGAATAATGGCCGATGCCGCGCGCAAGGCCGGGTTCGAAGTAACCGAAAAAGTGGGCAAGACCGGCGTGGTGGCCGTGTTGCGCAACGGCCCCGGCCCGACTGTGCTGATCCGCGCGGACATGGATGCCTTGCCCGTGACCGAGCAGACCGGGCTGCCCTTTGCCTCGACCAAACGCGGTATTTCGCCGGCGGGCGTGGAAAGCGGCATTATGCACGCCTGCGGACACGATACCCATATGACCGCGTGGATAGAGACGGCGCGTCTGCTGTCCGGCCGGCGCGGTGAGTGGTCGGGAACGCTGGTGATGATTGCCCAGCCGGCCGAAGAGATGGGGCTGGGCTCCCGGGCGATGTTGGCCGACGGGCTCTATTCGCGCTTTCCAAAGCCAGATTATGCGCTGGCGTTCCACGACACGCCCGAACTGCCGTCAGGCGTGATCGGGGCGACGCCGGGCTGGGCGCTTGCCAATGTCGACAGTGTCGATATCGAAGTGCGCGGTGTCGGTGGCCATGGCGCTTATCCGCACAGGACCAGGGATCCGATCGTGCTGGCAAGCGCCATCGTCATGCGCCTGCAGACGCTCGCCAGCCGCGAGATCGATCCTCTCGATCCCGTCGTCGTCACGGTTGGCAGTTTTCATTCGGGCACGAGGCACAACATCATTTCGGACAGTGCGAAGCTCCAGCTCACCGTGCGCAGCTATTCCGACGAAACCCGCACCCGCCTGCTCGACGGAATTCGCAGGATCGCCAAAGGTGAAGCGCTTGCCGCGGGATTGCCGGAAGACATGATGCCGGTGGTCTCGGTCAAGGATCCCTATACCCGATCGACATTCAACTCCCCAGAATTCACCCGATCGGTGGTTGCTCATCTCAAGGAGCGGATGGGTGACGACCGCGTGGTGGTGACACCGTCGGTCATGGCCGGCGAGGATTTCGGCGAATTTCGCCGCGCGGACGAGGAGCATGTCCAGTCATTGATCTTCTGGGTTGGCGGCACGCCAGCGCCCGAACTCGAAGCCGCGCGCAAGGAAGGACGCGCCCTGCCGTCGCTGCACAGCCCGTTCTGGGCTCCCGAAGCGGACAAGGTTGTCGCGGCGGGCGCCGAAGCGCTGACGCTGACCGCGATGCGCCTGATGACAAAGCCGTAATAAATCCCTTTTGCGAATTATTCTCATCAATTTGATCGATTTTAGCGATTACAATTCGCGGAAAATCGTGATGGTTTTTCGAAGGGTAAAGGCGCATCTGGATAGTGTTCGCATTTCTCAGCAAAGGAGCTTGATGCCATGGAACTCAAGGGTTCGAAGACCGAAGATAACCTGAAGGCTGCGTTCGCCGGCGAAAGCCAGGCCAACCGCCGTTACCTCTATTTCGCACAGAAGGCCGACATCGAAGGCTACAACGACGTCGCCGCCGTTTTCCGCTCGACCGCCGAAGGCGAAACCGGCCACGCCCACGGCCACCTCGAATATCTCGAAGCCTGCGGCGATCCGGCCACCGGCCTCGCAATCGGCGGCACTTCCGACAACCTCAAGGCTGCGGTTGCCGGCGAGACGCACGAATACACCGACATGTATCCGGGCATGGCCAAGACCGCGCGCGACGAAGGCTTCGACGAGATCGCCGACT
>JAGREL010000187.1 GCA_020446575.1 Novosphingobium sp.
GCGGCGGCTTCGTGCTGGTTCCGGCCATGCTTTACATTCTCGGCATGAGCGCCAGCGTGGTCGTGGGAACCTCGCTGTACCAGATCCTGTTCGTCACCATGGCGACGACGATGATGCACGCGCTGACCACCAAGGCGGTGGACATCCTGCTTGCGGCCCTGCTGCTGATCGGTTCGGTCACCGGTGCGCAACTGGGAGCCCGCTTCGCCCAGAAAGTCAGCCCCGTCCGGCTGCGGCTGGTTCTGGCCGTCATCGTTCTCCTGATTGCCATGCGGCTTGCCGTGGGACTCGGCTACCGGCCGGACGAGATTTACACGGTGATGCCGCTATGAGGGCCGTATTTGCCTTGCTGGCTCTGCTGCTGCTGTGCGGTGCGCGCGATCCGATCCTGGTTCCCGAGGTCTCGCAGCACGAGGTCCGCTTGCGTCAGGGCTTTACCGGCACCGAATTGCTGCTGTTCGGCGCGATCCTCAACCCGCAAGGTACGCGCGCGGGCCGCGACTACGACATCGTGATTCTGCTCAAGGGGCCGACCCAGTCGATCGTGGTGCGCGAGAAGCAGAAGGTCGCCGGCGTCTGGATCAATGCCGACAGCACGGAGTTCCGCTCCGCGCCGGCGTATTTTGCGGTGGCTTCCACACGTCCGATCAGCGAAATCGTCGATGAAAAGACTGCGGCGATCTACGAGCTCGGGCTGCGCTGGCTGCAGCTTTCGCCGATCGGCGAAATCAACCCTGCGGAACAGTCCCGTTTCGCCGAAGGCCTGGTCGATCTGCGCGAACGGGGCGGGCTTTACCGGCAGAACGAAAGCGGCGTCGCAGTCAATGAACAGGTGCTTTACCAGGCCCGAATTTCACTTCCCTCCAATGTTCCGGAAGGAACCTATATCGCTGAAACCTTTGCCATTTCGAAGGGGCGGGTGGTGGCATCTGCCAGCAGTTCGGTCGAAGTGCGCAAGCTCGGCTTCGAACGCGCTGTCGCCGGCTTCGCCGAAGAGCAATCGTTTCTCTACGGCCTTCTGGCAATTGGTATTTCCCTGTTGATGGGCTGGGCCGCGGGAAGACTGTTCGCCCTCGATTGAAATGTTTAGCCCGATGTTAACTTCGGTGACTTACGAAAGGTGTCGGAGAAAACGGCAGTAGCGGGTCTGCACAAATGACCGATGTCAGCGGTATGAACTTCGACGGAGGCCGTCCGGCGAATATGCAGGATATTTCGGGCGAAACGGCCGCCAACGCCGCAGAGGCGCGCGTGGTCGAGAATGCGCGCGAACCGATCGGCGTCGTGCTCGAAATCGCCGGCTCGGGCAGCGAGGTAGCGCTTGATCTGCAGCGGTTGAACGAATGCTCCAGCGATTCCGATCCGTCCGTCGCCCTCGCCGGCAAGGTCGGTAGCCAGGTCAAGATCCGGGTCGGCAACAGCTGGCTGCTTGCCAGCGTGCGTTTCCAGAAGCAGGATTCGGCGACCCCGGGCGGCATTCTCGCCACGGTCGACTTCCTCGGCGAAGGCGACGAAGAACGCCTGACCGGGCGGATCCACAGCTTCCGCCGCGGCGTCACCGGCTATCCGATTCCCGGAGCGCGGGTCTATCCAGCGACCAGCCAGGACCTCAAGCAGATCTACGCCAGTGACGGTCGCGCGAGCATCCAGATCGGCAACGTCTTTCCGACCAAGGACATTCGCGCCGGGCTTTACGTCGATGCGCTGCTCGGCAAGCACTTCGCCCTGCTGGGCTCCACGGGTACCGGTAAGTCCACGGCCGCGTCGCTGATCCTGCACCGCATCTGCGAGCATGCGACCGAGGGCCACATCGTCATGATCGACCCGCATGGCGAATACAGCTCGGCCTTCCGCAACACCGGCCTGATTTTCGATGTGACCAACCTGCAGATGCCCTATTGGCTGATGAACTTCGAGGAGCATTGCGAGGTTTTCCTGACGTCCGTAGGGAACGACCGGCAGGAAGACGCGGACATCCTTGCCAAATGCCTGCTCGAGGCGCGGATGAAGAACCGGCTGGCCGAGCAGATGGGCAAGGTCACCGTCGATGCGCCCGTGCCCTACCTGCTGTCCGACCTGACGACGATCATCCAGAACGAGATGGGCAAGCTCGACAAGGCGGGATCGAGCGCGCCTTACCTGCGGATCAAGACCAAGATCGACGAGATAAAGTCCGATCCCCGCTATCAGTTCATGTTCTCCGGCATGTTGGTCGGCGATACGATGGCCGAATTCCTTGCCAAGACGTTCCGCCTGCCGGCGCGCGGCAAGCCGATCTCGATCGTCGACGTTTCGGGCGTGCCGTCCGACATCACGTCCACCGTGGTCGCGGTACTGGCGCGCCTGATCTTTGATTTCGCCATCTGGGCGCGCGAGGAAAAGACCAGGCCGGTTCTGCTCGTCTGCGAAGAGGCGCACCGCTACGTGCCCAACGAGAAGAATGCCGACGGCTCGTCGGTCGGCAAGATCCTGTCGCGCATCGCCAAGGAAGGCCGTAAGTACGGCATCTCGCTGGGGCTCATCACCCAACGACCGTCGGACCTTGCCGAAGGCGTGCTTTCGCAATGCGGCACGATCATCTCGATGCGTCTCAACAACGACCGCGACCAGTCCTTCGTGAAGGCGGCGATGCCCGAAGGCGCGCGCGGCTTCCTCGATTCCATTCCCGCCTTGCGCAACCGCGAATGCATCATCTGCGGCGAGGGCGTTTCCATCCCGATCCGCGCGTCCTTCGACGACCTCGAGGAAGTCAAGCGCCCGGCGTCCGAAGATCCCTCCTTCAGCCAGCTGTGGACCAACAGTGGCGGCGAGGAGGAGATGGTGATGCGCACGGTCCAGCGCTGGCGCGCGCAGGGCCGCTGATCCTTCCTATTCCGCAGCCGCGGGCATCGAGACCGGTTCGCCGAAGGCCTTGCGCCAGTTGCCCCGCGTGTAGACCACGATGGTCATCAGCAGGGCGAGAGTGGATCCGAAAACGAAAGCCAGCCACAAGGCGTCCGCTCCAAGCGCACCATAGGTAAAGTGGTAGAAGCCCAGCCTGCCGGGATAGAGCGCCACGGCCATGATGATCAGCGGGCCGATCACGGCACCATAAGCGCGCATCGTGCCCATCAGTGTCATCATCACGCCGTTGAGCACCCACGACCATATCGCGATGAGCTGGATGCGGTTCGCGATCGGAACCGCGTCGCTGCCGGATCCGAGGAACAGGCTGAGTAGCGGCGTATCGAACGCAAGCAGCAGGAGGGCCATGGTCACGGTAATCACGACCGTCGTGCCGACCCCGGCCCGGGTGATGCGTCCTGCGCGTTCGTGCTGGGCCGCGCCGGCGTTCTGCGCCACCATCGCGCTGACGGCCATGGATACGGCGAAGGCCGGCATCTGGACATAGCTCCACACCTGCATCACCGCTCCGTAGGCGGCGGTGGTCAGCATCCCCTCGCGGTTGACGAAGCCCAGCATGATCACGCCCGAAGCCGAATTGAGCAGCGTCTGCGCGCCCATCGGAACGCCCTTGGCGAGCACGTAGGACAGATATTCACCCTGCGGGATGAGATAGCGGAACTCGCGACCTTTCAGGCGCAGCGGCAGGTCTCGCCAGTAGACCCAGAAAACGAGCAGCAGCAATCCGCCGATATTGGCAAGCACGTTCGCCAGCGCCGAGCCGGCGATCCCCAGTTGGGGGAACGGGCCCAGACCGAGGATCAGCAGAGGGTTCAGCACGATCGTCAGCACAGTGATGACGATCACCGCATAGAATGGAGACTTGGCGTCGCCGGCGCCGCGCAGTCCCATCGAGATCATCATCTGCAGCGTCGAGATCGGCATGCCGACGAAGATCACCCGCAGATAGGCCATCGCCTGGTCGTGGATCGTCTCAGGCGTGGCCAGGATGCGCAGCAGGGGATCGGCGAGAACCCAGCCGAGCGCAGCGCCCAGCGTCGCCGCTCCCACGCAGAACCCGGTGCCGGTCCCGAACGAGCGCCGGGCGTCGTCGACGTTGCCTGCGCCCAGCCCGTGCCCCACCTTGACCGTGGCTGCCATGCCGAAGCCGAACACGGTGGAGAAGACGAGGAACATCACGAGATTGGCGTTGACCGTGGCCGCCAGCGCGCCTTCGCCAAGCAGCTGGCCGACCCAGATCGTGTTGATCGTCTGCCCCAGCGTCTGCAGGACATTGGACAGCATCGTCGGGATCGAAAACAGGATGAGCGTGCGCAGGATCGGTCCCTGCGTCAGGTCTCCCTGGCGGGCTTTCGGTCGGGAAGGTGATTCCTCAGCAAGGTAAGTATCGCTCACGTCCCTCTCGTGTCGCCATAGAGGTGGATATGCAAGCGGTCGGTGAAGTTGAAACCGTGTTGCCCACAAAGCTCGGCAAGCCAGCGCGAGCGGTTGCGCAGGGTCTTGCTGTCGCGCCCTTCGGGCATGAGGAAGATGCGGCTCGGCGCGATTGCGTGCTCTTGCTGCAACACCAGCACTTCGTCGACGTCTTCGGGCGAGGAAATGACAAACTTGAAGTTCGCTTTAGGTTCGTGGGTCCATGCTTCCAAGGTGTTGTGATTCAGGGCTAAATCGCCCGGATTGCCGCTGTGCGCCAGCTTGGGGCTGACGTTGTATTGGTGCACCAGAGAATCCAGTGCTGCGGGCGGGGCGATGGTGCCGTTGGTCTCGATTTCGACATGATAGCCGTCCAGCAGGCCCAGCATGCGGGCCAGCGCCGGAGCCTGGAGCAGCGGTTCGCCGCCGGTGACGACGAGGCGCTGCTGGCCGAGTGCTTCGATTCGGGATGCCGCGACTTCCTCGCCGAGTGTCACCTGATTGGCCGCGCGGTCGACAGTCGTATCGTCGCGGTGCGGCCGGTTGTCGCCGGTGAAGTGCCAGGTGTAGGCCGTGTCGCACCAAACACAGGCGAGGTTGCAGCGCGACAGGCGGATGAAGGCGCAGGGCCGCCCCGCCGAAAGCCCCTCGCCCTGCAGCGAGGCGAAGATCTCGGGTTCTCCCGGGGCAGTGGTGGCGAGCGTCAGCGGCATGGCGGGAAGGGGTGGTCCGGCCCATCGCGAACGGTTGACGAAGTTGACACCGTGTCAACCGCCGGATTTTCGGACAAGCGCATCATTTATAACCAAAAATTCCGGAAAATCGCTGGTTGACACTTTGCCGGAGCAAAAAACGGGGGCTGCAGGCGGGCATGGGCTCGGCTCTTTCGTATTATTCGGCGCGCAGGGTGTCAGCTACGGGCGGATTAGGAAAGCCAAGTCTGCCGATACACCATTCGAACACAGTGTTTCCGTCGCCCCTGCGCAGGCAGGGGCCTATCTAAGCTTTCTTTCTGACACAGCGGTGCAGCAATGAGGAACGCTTATCTGGGCCCCTGCCTGCACAGGGGCGACGAGGGGAGAGGCTACACGTACCGTTTGCCCCATGATATTCACCCCAGCCGTTGCAGCGCCGCCGCCAGCCTTTCGGCTTCCGCTTCGTGGTGGGCGTGATCGGCACGCGCCTTCTCGACCGCTTCGGGCTTGGCCTTCTCGACGAAGTTGGGGTTCTCAAGCCGCTTGGCGAGGCTGTCGCGTTCCTTTTCGGCGGTGGCCTTGGCCTTTTCGAGCCGCGACTTTTCCGCAGCGATGTCGATCACGCCTTCGAGTGGTACGACCAGCGTTGCATCGCCCGCTCCGAGTTGCATCGCCGCACCAGCCGGTGCCTGCTCGAACCGGATCGCATCCAGTCGGGCGAGCCGGTCGATCGCCCCGCCGTTCCGCTCGACGACAATGCGCGTGGCTGCGGTCGGCTCGGCCAGGTAGGCAGTGAGACGCGCGCCCGGCGCAATCCCGAGTTCGGATTTGGCAGCGCGCAGATTGCTTACAAGCGCGATCAGCCATTCGACTTCTGCCTTGGCTTCCGCATCCACCGCCGCGCCCGGCTCAGGCCATTTCGCCGTGATCAGCGGATAGTTGGCCCTCTCGCCCAGCGCGCCCCACAGCTCTTCGGTCACGAAAGGCATGAAGGGGTGGAGCATCACCAGGATCTGGTCGAGCACCCAGCCGGCGACAGCCTTCGTCTCGTCGTCGATCCGGCTCTTGATCAGTTCCAGATACCAGTCGCAGAAGCGGTCCCAGACGAAGTGATAGATCGTGTTGGCCGCCGCGTCGAAGCGCAGCTCGGCCATCGCTTTGTCGAGTTCGGCCAGCGTTTCGGCGACTTCGCCGATGATCCATTTGTTGACGGCGGAAGTCGCAGCGGGCGCGGCGATGCTTGTGCTCGCGGCGATGCCGTTCGACTGGCAGAAGCGCGCGGCGTTCCACAGCTTGGTGGCGAAGTTGCGGTATCCCTCTACCCGCTTCTCGTCCATCTTGATGTCGCGGCCCTGGCTTTCCATCGCCGCCATGAAGAAGCGCAGAGCATCGGCACCGAACCTGTCGATCAGGCCGAGCGGATCGACGACATTGCCCTTGGACTTGGACATTTTCGCGCCATCGGCGGCACGCACGAGACCGTGGAGATAGAGGCGCGGCCACGGATTTTGCCCGGTCATCTTCGCACCCTGCATCATCATGCGGGCATCCCAGAAGAACAGGATATCGAAACCGGAAACGAGCAGATCGTTGGGGTAATGTTTGGACAAGAGGTTCGGGTTTTCGCCCCATTCCCCCGTTCGTGCTGAGCTTGTCGAAGCACCGCTTTTTCTTCTAGCGCAGCGCAAGAAGAAAAATGCGACCCTTCGACAGGCTCAGGGCGAACGGATAAGGATGATTGCGATGACCGATCCCACCGCCGACTTGCTGCCCGAAGGGCTGGCTGATCGTCTTCCGCGCGAAGCGGCGGCGGCCACGCATGCGATGCGCGCGGCCCTCGATGCGATGGATGGGCATGGCTATGATCGTGTGCGTCCGCCGCTGATTGAATTTGAAAAGAGCATGGCGACACGGATGGACGGGGTGCAGCCGCGCCGCATGTTCCGCTTTGTCGATCCCTCCAGCCTGCGCACGCTGGCCCTGCGCAGCGATATCACTGTACAGGTCGGGCGGATTGCCGCCACCAGCATGGCCGATGCGCCGCGCCCCTTGCGCCTGTGCTATGCCGGTGAAGTCGCCGTGATCCGCGCAGACCAGCTTTCCCCGGCGCGCCAGCGTCTGCAGATCGGGGCCGAGCTGGTTGGCAGCGACAGTGTCGAAGCGGCCGCAGAAATCGTCATGCTGGCTATCGAAAGCGCGGAAGCCGCCGGTGGTCGCAATATTTCAGTCGACTTTACCTTGCCCGATCTGGTGGACACGCTGGCGGCACAGGCGCTTCCGCTCGACGCAGAGGCGATCGAAGCCGTCCGGCGCGAGCTGGACGCGAAGGATGCGGGCGGCCTGAAAGAAGCGGGCGGGGAAGCCTATCTGCCGCTGCTCTATGCCACCGGGCCCTTTGCAACGGCGGTTGAACGGCTGGCAGCTATCGATGCAGGCGGGGTGCTGGCCAGCCGGATCGAAGGCCTGCGCCAGATTGCGGCGCGGGTCGGGTCGCGGGCCCGGCTGACGCTCGACCCCACTGAACGGCACGGTTTCGAATATCAGAGCTGGTTCGGCTTTACCGTCTATGCCGAAGGCGTGCGCGGCGCGCTGGGGCGGGGCGGTACCTATTCGATCCGCGGGCCGGAAGAACCGGCGACCGGCTTTTCGCTCTATCTCGATCCGCTGGTTGATGCCCCCGGCGCGGCTGAACCGCGCGACATGCTCTATCTGCCGATCGGCCATGACGAGCAGGCTGCCGCGCGGCTGCGCGCCATTGGCTGGCGCACCGTGGCGCAATTGAGCGCGGGCGAAGACCCGGCAGCGCTGGGCTGCACCCACCGGCTGGATGGTGCGGAGCCGGTGGGGATATAGGGTATGAGCCCCCTCTTCTTTAGAGGAGGGGGTTTGGGGGTGGTGGCGAATGCAGCGAGCCTTGCGCGCGTGCCGCAAGCACCACCCCGCTGCGACTAAGCGTCGCTGCGCGCCGCAAAGTCTCGCTGCCCCTCCTCTGAAGAAGAGGGGGGTCATGCTCCGCCCCCTTTCTTGAGGCTGCTCATGAACCGGCCAATCTCGTGCTTGCGCACTTCCACCGCTTGCCCTCGCGGAAGATTGCTCAGTTCGAAGGGGCCATAGGCAGTGCGGATCAGGCGGCTGACCTTCAGGCCGAGATGTTCCAGAACCCGGCGAATCTCGCGGTTCTTGCCTTC
>JAGREL010000188.1 GCA_020446575.1 Novosphingobium sp.
GGTCAGGCGGAAGACCTTGGGCAGCGGCCAGTTCGGTGTGTAGCTTTCCAGCCGCTCGACCGCGCGGGGGCCGAGGATCAGCACGCCGTGCGCGCCCTCGCCGCCCAGCACTTTCTGCCAGGAGAAGGTGGCGACATCGATCTTGTCCCAGGGAATGTCGTAAGCGAAGACCGCGCTGGTCGCATCGGCGAAGCACAGGCCCTCGCGGTCCGCCGCGATCCATTCGCCGTCCGGCACGCGCACGCCCGAAGTGGTGCCGTTCCAGGTGAACAGCACGTCGTCCGACCAGTCGACCTTGTCGAGGTCGGGCAGCTGACCGTAATCGGCGCGCATCACGGTCGGCTCGAGCTTAAGCTGCTTGACCGCATCGGTGACCCAACCCTCACCGAAGCTTTCCCAGGCCAGCGTCGTCACGCCGCGCGCGCCGAGCATCGTCCACATCGCCATTTCGAAAGCGCCGGTGTCCGAACCCGGCACGATGCCGATGCGGTGCGTTTCCGGCAGCTCCAGCACTTCGCGCATCAGATCGATGCAGTAGCCAAGGCGCGATTTGCCGATCTTGGCGCGGTGCGAGCGGCCGAGCGAATCTCTCGCAAGTTTTTCAGGGGAATATCCGGGCGGCTTGGCGCAGGGACCGGAAGAAAAAAACGGACGCGCAGGCTTGCGCGCCGGTATCGGTATATCAGTCATGTCAGACTCTCCTTGCAGAGAGCACGCGCGGCGTTGGGACCGCGTGGCCCGGAGCCGCCAATAGTGTCGCGGGCGGCGAAGTCAACCATGTTGCAGTGCGACAAATCCGTGACCAATGCGGGACAAACTGGTGTCAGAAATCCTGAAGTAACGCTGGGCGACACACCTGTACCAAAACAGGACAATGGGCTGCCTATGCAGCGCTGCTTCCGTATTCTGTCTAGACTCGTAATGGGTTAACGAGCCATAAACCACTTATCCACAGATGACCGGGCAGCGAGTCGGCGGACCTCCCGCGCCCTTGCGAGAGTTAAAGCAATGCACAAGCTATTGAAGACCGCAATGATATCCGGCCTCGGCCTTTGGGCTACCCAAGCACAGGCCGCCACGTTGATTGGGACATTTTCGGGAAACGAATGCGGAGGTCCGGGAGGATTCTCCAATTGTTACGCTTTCCCCGACGGCACGACGTCTCAGGGGCAAGACACCAACAACACAGGGTCTCCGTCGATCTTCAAGATGAACAGTGATGCGTCGACCGATAAGTCGACTATGTTCCCGACGATCACCGGCTCTGAATTCAACATCACCTATGTACCGGGCACGAACACTCTCTCGTTCGTATACACTCCGGGAGCGGGCGATCCCACTATCCACTACTATGCGATCTCCCAAGCAAACACGACCAATCTGTTTTATGACGCTTCCGCGATCACCTCTGATTCCATTTCCCTGAGCACCTATTATCCGAATAATCCCGGCTACTCGCATATCACCTTCTTCGACACGGGATCGTCACCCGGCAGCGTCCCCGAGCCCGCCACCTGGGCGATGATGCTGATCGGCTTCGGGCTGCTCGGCGGCACGATGCGCCGCCGCAAGCCTGAAACGGCCAGGGTGCGTTACGCCATCTGATCGAGGAATTCCTTGAGCGGACTGAAGGGAGGCCTGAGCGCCTCCCTTTTTCATTTCGGGGCTATTGCCGCAAATTTGCAGCCCCACCCGCGTTTCCCTTTCCGCTTAACCCTTTATTAACCATGATCCCGGCAGAATCCGCGCATGCGACGGTTCTGCCTCCTGCTGCCACTTGCAGCCACGCTGAGCGCTTGCATCGACATCCCGCAAGCCTCGCAAGCCTCGAAGCGCCAGAGCGTGCAGCGCTCGACGTCCTTCGCGTCGGCGCGTCCGGAAGTGCGGCAGTGCCTGGCGGATCTGAGCGCCACGCGGGCGAATTTCACGCCCTTGCCTGACCAATATTATGGCGCGGGCTGTTCGACGCTCAATACTGTGAAACTGTCGAGCCTGAGGAGCGACAACGCCTCGCTCGGCATAGCCAATCTCGGCCCCGTCACCTGCCCGCTCGCCAACTCTTTCGCCGGCTGGGCCCGCTATGGCGTCGACCGCGCCGCACGCCAGATCCTCGGCAGCCAGATCGTCCGGATCGAGACCTTCGGCAGCTACAACTGCCGCAACGTCGCCGGCACTTCGCGCCGTTCAGCCCATGCCACCGGCAATGCAATCGACGTCTCGGGCTTCGTGCTGGCCGACGGGCGACACATCTCCGTGCTGGGCGACTGGAGCTCCGGAACCGATGCGGAACGGCGCTTCCTGCGCGTCGTCCAGGACAGCGCCTGCAAGCGCTTCGGCACCGTGCTCGGCCCCAACTACAACGCCGCGCACCGCGACCATTTCCACCTGGAATTCTCCACCAGCAATTTCTGCCGGTAGGAACTGGCAGGCCCTGAAGAATTTGCCCACCCCCAGCCCCACCCGCTTGCGGGAGGGGAGCGAGACTTGCCGATCCGCAGGAGCGGTCAGTCGCAGCGGGGCGAGCGAATGCTCCCGAGCGCTCAGAACGGCAGGTTGTAGAACTTCACCGCGTTGTCCTGCAGCACTTTCTTCTTCACGTCGAAATCATAGCCGCCAAGCACGTCGACGATGTGCTCCTGCACGCCCGGATAGAGCGAAGTCGGGTGCGGGAAGTCGGTTTCGAACATGACGTTTTCGACGCCGATCGTCTCCAGCAGCAGCTTCGGCGCGACTTTTTCGAACCAGAAGGTGCACATGAAGTGGTCGTGGAAATAATCCCACGGCTGTTTCTTCAGCACGTCGCGCATGATCGGCAGCATTTCGCGGAACTGGTGTTCCAGTGCCTCGACGGCGAATGGAATCCAGCCGGCGCCGCTTTCGATCAGGCCGATCTTGAGCTTGGGATGGCGGTCCAGCCGGCCCGACACCATCCAGTTGCCCAGGGTCGCGGCATTGCCGATCGAGAACATGGTGGCGACCACGGACAGCGTCTGTTCGAAACGGAAGCCTTCCCAGGTCAGCGTGTTGGGATCGATCGCGGCATTGAGGTGGAAGTTGAGCGGCGTGCCCGTGTCCGAGCACAGCTCGAGGAACGGCGTCCAGTAGTCATGATTGAAGCTCGGCACGCCGACACGCTCTGGCGTATCGGGCAGCACGAAGCCGCGCAGTCCCATATCGATGCAACGCTGGGCTTCCTTCTCCAGCTCCTTCTGGTCCCAGAGCGGCAGGTGAGCCATCGGGAACAGCCGCTCGCCCGATTCCTTCTGCCATTCGGCATTGAAATCATTGAATGTCTTCATGATGGCAAGAGCAAGGTCGTTATCGGCGAGCGACATCAGCATACCGGCCTGGGTAACACCCGAATTCTGGAAGCAGATCTGGGCGTAGACGCCCATGTCGTCCATCGCCTGCAGGCGCGGCGCGATCTCGTGGCCTCCGGCGTGGCTTTCCTCAAGCGTGGGAAAGGCGAGCCGGCCGAGCAGCTTGTGGTTGTCCTTCCGGATCACATTGCCGCCGAGCGTGCCGCAGTTGCGGTCGCCGATGTACCAGCGGTCGACGCCATCCTTGTCGCGCACGACATAGGGCATCTTGTCTTTCATCCCCGCAGGCGCGCGCGCCGTGAACAGGTCGGGCGGCTCGACGATATGGGTGTCGGTGTCGACGATCTTGATGCCGGCGAGCGAGGGATGCAGCCCGCCCGACTGCGAGGCATAATCGACTTCGCGGATCACCCCGCCGGGAAGGTACCCTTCGGCAGACCAGTATTTGCGGGCGGATTGCGCCATTTCCTTGGCGTCGGCGTCAGCCATCACTCGTCTCCTGAAACTGTGCTATTGCGTTTCATTTGGCGATTGGATGGGCGAATTTCAACGCGCAAGCACAACGCCCGCGCGATCTATAGGGCTGCACAGGCCACCAGAACTCAGGCCAAAAAACCTTGATAATCCGATGCAAGCCGATGACATGGCAGTCGGTAACGGATGCAAGGCGCAAGCGATACGATGATTGTCTGTCTGGGATGGGGATCGCTCATCTGGAGCCCCCGCAGCCTTCCGAACGACGGCGAATGGCGTGGAGACGGCCCCCGGCTGCCGATCGAATTCGCGCGGGTTGCATCGGACCAGAGGCTCACGCTGGTGATCCATGAGAACTCGCCGCCCGTCACCGTATTGTGGACGAGAATGACCTCTTCCTCGCTGGACGAGGCGGTGGAGGCCCTCGCCGTGCGAGAGGGATGCAGCCGCGAATCGATCGGCTTCTGGAGCGAGGCGCATTCATCGGCGCACCCCAAGATCCGCGAGATCGAAAACTGGGCGAAAGATCGGGAACTCGAGTCCGTCGTCTGGACGGCGCTCAGGCCGGGCTTTCCCGGCAAACGGGGAACGCCGATCACGTGCCGGGAAGCGCTTGATCACCTGAGCGGGCTGGAAGGAAACCAACGCGCCGTTGCCGAGAAGTATGTGCGCAAGGCTCCGGTCCAGACCGCCACCCCCTACCGGGCGGAGATCGAACGCGCGTTCGGCTGGACCCCGATCTGAGCTTCAGGCGGGATCAGACGGAAAGCGTTTCCTCGAACAGCCAGAGCTGGGCCGAGGTAAAGTCGAGCGCATCGGATGTCGGCATCTGGCCGGCTTCGGCGCGCTTGTTCATTTCGCCGAGCAGGGCGCCGGGATCGTCGGTCTCGATCTCGTAGATGGCAAGGTAATTCGCCGGGGCCGGCATCGGCGACATCGGGCTGGGAACGAAGCGGCGGCCGGACTTGATCCCGGGAATGGCCAGCAGGTCGTGGATGTGCTGCGTGTTGTACCACTCGTTATAGTCGTCGTCGCGGCCTTCCTTGGCCGAACTCGGAACGACAAGAACGTATTTTCCCATGGTGAATTCCTCTCCGTGTGGCGATGATCGCATGACTTGGACGCAGCGCCACTTTCCTGTCAATCGGCCTTGCCCCGATGAAAAAGGGCGCGCCCCAACGGCACGCCCTTTCCGCTTCCATGCTGGACCAACGCGGCCCAGCGGGACCCTTATAGCCCCAAATTGAAAAGAGTCGATGCATTGTCCTGAAGCACCATCTTGCACTCGTCAAAGGGCCGGTCGCCCAGCGCCCGCACGATATGCTGCTGTACGTCGGGATAAAGCGAGGTCGGGTGCGGAAAATCGGTCTGGAACATCACCCGGTCGAGGCCGACGACTTCGAGCTGGGTCTGCGGCCCGATCTTCTCGAACCAGAAGCTCGTCCAGAAGTTGCGGCGCCAGTAGTCCCAGGGCCGCATATCGATCATGCGGTCGGGCATCATCTCGTCGAACTGATGTTCGAGCATTTCGATCACGAAGGGGACCCAGCCCACTCCGCTTTCGATCAGGCCGATCTTGAGGTCCGGATGCCGGTCGAGCCGGCCGGATACCATCCAGTTGCCGATCGTCGCGGCATTGCCCAGCGAGAACATGATCGGGATGATAGAAAGCTTCTGCTGGAAGCTCATCGGTTCCCAGACCAGATCCTGCGGGTTCATCGCCGCGTTGATGTGGAAGTTGATCGGCGTGCCGGTCGCCTCGCACATTTCGAGGAACGGCGTCCAGTAATCGTCCGCGAAGCTCGGCACGCCGGTGTGCTCGGGCATGTCGGGCAGCACGAAGCCTTTCATCCCGCCGTCAATGACGCGGCGCGCTTCCGCCAGCATCTCCTCGCGGTCCCAGAACGGCAGGTGCGCCATGTTGAACACGCGCTGGCCCGACTGTTCCATGTATTCCATCGAGGCGTCGTTGTAGATCTTCAGGATAGTGACGGCGAGTTCGTTGTCCCCCAGCGCCATCAGCGATCCGGCCTGGGTCACACCCGAATTCTGGAAGCAGATCTGCGCCCAGATGCCCGCGTCATCCATGATCTGCACGCGCTCCTTCATCCGGTAGGAGCCGGGATGGCTCTCTTCCACAGTCGGGAAGGCAAGCCGGCCAAGCAGCTTGTTGTGGTCCTTGCGAATGACATTGCCGCCGGTCGAGCCGAAATTGCGTTCACAGCAATACCAGCGGTCGACGCCGTCCGGATCGCGCCGCAACTGCGGCACCTTGTCCTTGTATTTCGCCGGCGCGCGGCTGGTGAACAGGTCCGGCGCCTCGGTGATATGCGTGTCGCAGTCGACGATCTTGATGCCTTCGAACAGCGGATGGACCCCGCCGCTCTGCGTGGAATAGTCGATCTCGCGGATCACTCCGCCCGGCTGATAGCCTTCCCGGGCCCAGTACATCTTGGCGGCCAGCGCCAGTTCGTCCTGCTTGCTCTCAGCCATGGCGATTCTCCTCGTCCCTAATTCCGACATTATTGTCGCATTTGCAGGCTGGGTTTGCAATGCAAAGTCAGCCAGGGCCTTGTCATGCCGGGGCGATTGACTCTCCTCGCGAAAGGCAGGCAGGGTCTGAGCTTGAAAGAGGGAATTTCTCGATGACCGGCATTGCCGACCCCGCTCCGCCGATCGGACTGATCGGGCTCGGCAACGCCGGTCAGGCGATGCTGCAGCCCCTCTCCTCGCGCTTTTCCGTAACGCTTCACGACCGCGATTCCGAGCGGTGCCGCGCCGCATCGGCAATCGCGCGGCAACCGGCCCGGATCGCCACCAGCGCAACGGACGTTGCCCGCAACGCGGACCTCATCCTCCTCTCGCTTCCGAATCCCGACGCCTCGCTTTCGGTCGCCCAGGAAATCCGCGAGGCGATCCGCCCGGGCGCGACCGTCATGGAAACCAGCACGGTCAGGCCGGAGAACATCGAGGCGCTGCACGACATGCTCGCGCCTGCCGGCGCGCGCGTCGTCGATACCGCGCTGGTCGGCGGCGTTCAGAAGCTCGCCGAAGGCAAGGCCGTCTTCCTTGCCGGCATGGACGAGGCCGATGCAGGGCTGGCCGGCGAGGCGCTGGACGCGATGGCCGAGGAAATCCTCTACCTCGGCGCACGCGGCAACGGCATGCGGACCAAGCTGGTCGTCAACGCCGTCGCTCACGCCGTCTATGTCGTGCTGGTCGAAGCGGGCGCCCTTGCCGCCGCGCAGGACATTCCGGTCTCCATCCTGCAGCGACTGCTGGAACGGGAATCCGGGCTGGCACGCCCCCTGACGCACCGCTTCGGCGATCGCCTGCAATCGCACGATTTCGCCGGCGGCATGTCGACCGCCAACGCACGGAAGGATTCCCGCCTGATCCTGGATGCCGCGAATGAGCTGGGCGTACCGCTCTTCGCCATCCCGGCGGCGCATTCGGTCTACGAGCTGGCCATGCACGAAGGGCTGGGCGAACTCGACTATGCGTCGCTCGGCCGACTCTGGGAAAAGTGGCTCGGCATCGATTTCGCAAGCGAACAGACATCTTAAGCAATAACGTCCGAACAACTACCGCCGAGACGAGCGGGAAGGGACGCAATGGGAGTGGCGCATGACTGAAACAAATCTGTTTTCTCTGCCCGTCGAGATCGACGGCATCACCCGCGACTGGCTCGAAACGGCACTGTCGGGGTACGCGCCCGGGGTACGGGTGCGCGATTTCGAAATGGTGGACTTCATCCGCACGACCTGCACCAAGATTCGCCTCCGACTCGACCTGGAAAACAATCCTCCCGACGCGCCGATCCCGAACACGGTGATGCTGAAAGGCGGCTTCGAGCCGCACAGCCGCGCCATGGCGCACATGCACATGACCGAGACGATGTCTTATGCCACGCTGATGCCCGCCTTCGACATGCGCACGCCGGAAATCTATTTCTCGCGCTGGGACGAGGAGGCGCAGCAGGGCATCGTCATCATGGAAGACCTCGTCGCGCGCGGCGTGGATTTCTGCAAGCCGACCAGACCGCAAAGCTTCGAGCAGGTCGCGCGGCGGCTGGAAGAGCTCGCCCGACTTCATGCCGGGACCTGGGGCAGCCCGCGACTGGAGCCGGGCGAAACCTGGGGGTGGCTGTCCGACACGCCGACGCATCTGCTCGACTATTTCGGCCCTTTCCTTGAAGCGGAGGTCTGGGATCCCTTCATCGAAGCCCCTCGCGGGGCTGCCGCCTCGACGCGCTTTCATGACCGCGAGTGGATGCACGAGGCGATGGTCAAGACCGGCATTTATTCCGAAGGCCAGCCGCGCTGCGCCTGCCATGGCGACACGCATCTCGGCAATCTCTATATCGACACCGACGGGACACCCGGCTTCTTCGATTGCATCTCCTACAAGGCTCCGGGCATGTTCGAGGTGGCTTATCACCTCACCTGCGCGCTCGACGTGGCCGACCGGAAGCGCTGGGAAGGCGCGCTGATCCAGCACTATCTCAATGCGCTTCGCAGCCATGGCGTGAGCCCGCCGGGATTCGACGAAGCAATGCACCAGTTCGCCGTGTATCTGGCCTATGGCTATCTTGTCTTCGTCATCAACGACGCGATCTTCCAGCCCGAGGCCTACAACACCGCATATACCGCGCGATTCAGCCAGGCGATGCTGGATCACGACACGATCGGGAAACTCGCGGCGATCCAGCACGTAAGGTAAAGGCGCCCCCCCGCGAGATCGAGCGCATGCATCGCACTGGCGGACATGAATGCACACCTATTGCCCTATTTCCCGCTTACCGGCATGGAATCCGCAAGAGGAGACACACATGTCTGATCAGGCCACGCTCGAAAAGCAATTCCCGCAGTCGCTGGATGACATCCGTACCGACTTCCCGGATGCTCCCCCCAACGTGCCCAAGGACCGCATCGTCGATCTCAGCTTCGTCATGGGCGGGATGCCCAATGACCTCGTCGATCCCTATGCCCCCTCCGGCTGGCTCAACGGCCCGGATATTCCCCGGCTGCTTTTCAACCCGCCGGGCGCCAATGCGGGTATCGGCGCCGCCGCAGGAGGCGGGATGAACGGCAACTGGGCCGTAACGCATTACGAGGATATCGACCGGATCTATACCGATAACGAGCATTTCTCGAACAAGGGAACGGCCGAGTTCCAGCAGCTGATCGGCGAAACCTTCCCGTCGATTCCGCTCGGCCTCGATCCGCCCGAACACGGCAAATACCGGATGTTCCTGTGGCCCTATTTCTCCCCGGCGCGGATCACCCGCGACCTTGAGCCGCGGATTCGCGAAGTGGTCGTCGAAATGATCGATGCGATCGCCGACAAGGGCGAGGTCGACATGGCCTGGGACTTCGCCCGCGTCTTTCCCGTGCGCATCTTCATGGGGCTGATGGGCTTTCCCAAGGAAAAGTTCGACGACTTTCTCGAATGGGAATGGAACATCCTCCATTCGGGCAGCCTAGAAAAAATGCAGTGGGCGCTCTCCAACGTGCTCAACTTCCTGCGCGGCTTCATTGCCGAGAAGGAAAAGAACCCGGACGAGTTCCTTACCTCGTCGATCGTCAACGGCACGATCGAGGGCAAGCCGCTAACCGATGACGAGAAGATCGGCATGGTCTGGTTCCTGTGGCTCGGCGGCCTCGATACGGTGGCCGCCACGATCAGCCAGATGTACCGACGCATGGCACTGCAGCCGGAAATCCAGACGATGATCCGCGAGCATCCGGAATGGATCAACGGCGCGGTCGAGGAATTCCTGCGCACGCAGCCGATTCTCAGCACCGCGCGCCGGGCGACGAAAGATTTCGAATGGCACGGCGTGCAGATCAGGAAAGGCGACAACTTCTCCTGCATCAACCCGGCCGGCAATTTCGATCCAGCGCGTTTCAAGAATCCGCGCGAATTCGACCCGACCCGCAAGGGCAACCGCCATTTCACATTCGTCGGCGGCGTGCACACCTGCCTCGGCGCGCATCTCGCCCGGCGCGAGCTGCGAGTGCTGCTGGATGAATGGTTCAAGCGCATCCCGGAATTCCGGATCAAGCCGGGCACGGACTCCACCGTTTACCCCGGCCTGCTTTCGATCCGTAACCTGCATCTGGTCTGGGACGTGAAGTAGCGCTTGCGGAACGGGAACTGGCGGAGGCCGCCGAGCAGGCGTCAGGCGTCGTCGGCGCTGTCGCAGATCACATATTGGCCGTCGGACTCTTCGACTGCATGCTGCTCGCGAAGCTCTTCCTTGTAGGCTTCGATCGCTTCCTCGCCGTCGAGGTGGTCGACCGGGTAACGCGACACAACCATGTCATCGGCAACATCGAGCAGATAAAGAAAGCGCGGGCCCACGGTTTCGGCAATCCGGCTGACGTTGAAGCCGTCCGCCAGAGACCAGCTATCCTTGGCCCAGCTGACGATCTTCTTTTCGCAATAGCGGCAATAGCTCGTCCAGGAGCCATCGTCTTCCTTGTGCTTCGTGCGTTCCGGCACGTGCTTTCGCGTGTACCAGCATTGCGTCAGCGCCAACATTGCCTTGTCCTTTGTGACCCCTTGTCATCGTCTGACCGCAGAGGATTCCATGCAGCCCAATCATTACGTGCCCGGGATGGCGGGCTTTCCCAAACCCTCCACGGCGGACGAGAATCATTATTAAACACAAGGGTTAATGCGGCGTTAAACGTGCCGAAAAGGTAGCTTGGACAGCGCTATGCAACCAGCGGGGCGGTGGGCGTTTCCAGGCCGGCCGTTACCCGCACTACGCGCCGCTTGTGCGGGGCATAATCGTCGGGCGCGAGATGAAGCGTCACCAGTTCGTCCCAAACGACAATATCGCCTTCCTGCCAGCGGTGGCGATAGACGAAGTCCGACTGGGCGATGTGAGCGAACAGGAAATTGAGGATGTGGCGGCTCTCCTTGTGGCTCAGCCCCTCGATCTTCACCGTGTAGGTGGGATTGACGAACAACGCGCGCCGGCCGGAACGCGGGTGCCGGATCACCACCGGGTGGGAAAGCGGCGGAAAGGCCTCGTCAAAGGCGCGCTGCACTTCGGCGGGCTTGTCCTTCAGGCCGATCGCATCGCGATAGCCGGGCGGTTCGGCATGAGTGGCACGCAAGCCGCACAGCCAGTTCTGCATTTCTTCCGACAGGTCATCATAGGCCGCGCACAGACTCGTCCATGACGTGCCGCCGCCGACTGGCGGAATTACCTCGGGCCGCAGCACGGCCACTCGAGGGACCTGCGCCGTGAACGTGGAATCGGTGTGCCAGCCCTGATGCTCGCCCCATTGCATCGAAGCCGGGCGGTCGCGGCGGCCCTTGACGATATCCTCGACCACCAGCACCGGCTCCCAGCCGAGGAACTTCAGTGTCGGCAAGGGCTCAAGCGGGCCGAAGACTTCGGCGAGCCGCTTCTGCTCCTCGAGCCCCGCTTTCTGGCCCGAAAACACAATGACACCATGATCGTCGAGCGCGGCTCTGATCGCTTGCGCCTCTTCCGGCGAGATATCGCAAATATCGACACCTTCGATCTTCGCCGCAATGCTGGTCGTTATCGGCTCGATGGTCATTCTTCCGCCCATCGCAACAACTCCTCTCAATCCACGCGGCAGCCTTCCATGCCGCATGCAGCTATTCAAGTCCGCATGCTCCAGCCGCGTTGACATCACGGCTCGCGGCTGCCCTATTCGCCGCCAAACACGAGAATCGCCTTGGGAGAGACCGGCGTCATGACAACCGATATTCCGGGAGCGGGCCTGCTGGCCGGCAAGACAGCAATCATCACGGGAACCGCCATGGGCCTGGGCAAGGCAATGGCCCGCGTCTTCGTGCGAGAAGGTGCGAAGGTTCTTGCCGTGGATTTCGACGGTTCCAACGAGCAGTCGCTTGCCGACCTAGGACCCGATTGCGTCCCGTTCCATGCCGATGTCAGCAAGGAAGAGGATGTGAAGGCAATATTCGCCAAGGCGAAGGAGCAATTCGGCCACGTCGACATCGCCGTCAACAATGCCGGGACGATCGCCGTGGGCGGCGTGACGGACCTCTCCGCCGAAAGCTACAACGAGTTCACCCAGACCAATTTCCTCGGCGCGATGCTGTGCACGAAATATGCGCTGGAAACGATGGTGCCCGACGGCGGCGGGGTGATCATCAATGTAACTTCGGTCGGCTCGCTCAACACCGAGGACAGGGCGCCGATCATCTATTCGGCGGCAAAGGCGGCGGTGAATTCGCTGACCAAGGCGATCGCGGTGAAATACGGGGCCCAGGGCATCCGGGCCAACGTCCTCGCCCCCGGCTTTACCCATACCGAAAAGACGCTGGGCGCGCCGCGCGACGTGATCGCGCCGATGGAGGAGAAGTCAGCCTTCGGCCGCGCCGGCGATCCGGAGGAGCAGGCGCAGGTCGCCGCGTTCCTCGCCTCGGACCGGGCATCCTACGTCAACGGCGTGGTGTTGCCCGTCGATGGCGGCTGGTCGGCGCGGATGGCCTGACGTTCAGCCGCGATAGCGGGCTTCGGGAACGCCGCACGTGCCCAGCCCTTCGACGACATAGACGTAGCCAGACCCTTCCTCGGCCTCGCCGCCAAACTCGGTGGGATCGATCGTCGTGACATAGAGCCTGTCGAGGCCGGGGCCGCCGAAGGCGACGCTCGAAATCAGGCGCACCGGCATGTCGACCGCGCGCTCAAGCGTACCGTCCGGACGGTACGCGGCCACTTTTGCGCCTTCGAAGATGGACATCCAGACGAGACCGTCGGCATCGACCGCCGAACCGTCCGGGCATCCGCCGAGGTCTTCCGTATTGACGAAGACGCGCTTGTTCGAAACCTGGCCGGTGGCGACGTCGTAGTCGTAGGCATAGGCATTGTTGAGAAAACTGTCGGCGCAATAGAGCGTCTTGCCGTCCGGCGAGAAACAGTGGCTGTTGGACAGGTGAATGCCGCTGTCGAGTTGCGTGACCCGGTGACCCGTGTCCAGTGCGTAGAGTCCGCCGACTGGCTGAGCGTTCTCGATATCGGTATCGCAGCCGCCGAAAACGAAACGTCCGGCCCGGTCCACCGCGCCGTCGTTGATCGTCGGGC
>JAGREL010000189.1 GCA_020446575.1 Novosphingobium sp.
ACATCGCGCTCAATTGCTGGGCGAACATGGAGGACATGGCCGGCATCGCGCAGCTGCTGCCCGACATGCGCGAGGCGACGGCGGCGCGGCTGGAGCGTGCGCTTGAGAACACCGGAGTCCAGGCGCCCGACATGGCGCTTCAGGCGGACCTGATCGCCAAGCGCGATGCCTTGCTCCAGGCAGCGGAGGCGAGGGCATGACGGTGGAAATCGTCCCCGAAAGCGTTGTGCCGGCGAGCGACGAAGAAGAATGGGAAGGCCCCGGCGCGGTGGCGACTGACGACAATGCCCTTTATCTCGAGCTGGAAGGCTGGGAAGGCCCGCTCGATCTGCTGCTCGATCTGGCCCGGCGCCAGAAGGTCGATCTGCGTCGCATCTCGATCCTCGATCTGGTCGACCAGTATCTCGCCTATATCGAACGCGCAGAGGCTCTGCGGCTGGAACTGGCCGCCGACTACCTCGTCATGGCGGCCTGGCTGGCCTATCTCAAATCCGCGCTGCTGCTGCCCAAGGAGGAGCAGGAAGAGCCGAGCCCCGAAGAGCTGGCGCTGCGCCTGCAATTGCGCCTCCAGCGGCTTGGCGCGATGCGTGAGGCCGCCGCGCGGCTGATGGCGCGGGACCGGCTGGGCCGGGAAGTCTTCCTGCGCGGTGCGCCCGAAGGCCTGCGGGTCGACCGCAAGAACCGCTGGCAATGCGACTGGTTCGCGCTGGTCCAGGCCTATGGTCAGGTGAAGGCACGCACCGCCCCGGTTGTCCACATAGTGCGCGAACGTGCGGTGATGACGCTTGAAAGCGCATTGCATCGCGTTTCCTCGATGCTGGGCGTACGGCTGGACTGGATGGACCTGCAGGAATTCCTGCCGCCTCACGCGGACGCCCAGCTGAGACGTTCGGCGCTTGCCTCCAGTTTCGTCGCGGCGCTGGAGCTGGCCCGTCTCGGGAAAGCGGAACTCGCGCAGGACGAGATTTTCGGACCGCTGCGGCTGAAGGCGATCAAGCAATGACCTTCCCCCAAACTCAGGATGATCATGCGTCCGACGACCTTCTCCGCGCGGTCGAGGCGACGCTGTTCGCCGCCGAGGAGCCGATGACCGCCGAAGCGATTTCCACGCATCTCGGCGGCGCGGACGTGCGCGAGGCGCTGAAGGAACTCGCCGCGCATTATGAGGGGAGGGGCATCCAGCTGGTCGAGCGCGGCAAACGCTGGCATTTCCAGACCGCGCCCGATCTTGCCCACCTGCTGCGGCGCGAGCGGGAAGAAGTGCGGCGCCTCTCGCGCGCAGCGACGGAAGTCCTGGCGATCGTCGCCTACCATGAACCGGTCAGCCGGGCGGAAGTCGAGGCGATTCGGGGCGTCCAGACGGCCAAGGGCACGCTCGACGTGCTGATGGAAGCGGGCTGGGTGCGTGCCGCCGGCAGACGCGAAGTTCCAGGCAGACCTGTCATTTATGCGACAACGCCGGAATTTCTTGCTCACTTCGGATTGAAGTCACGTAAGGAGCTGCCCGGTATCGACGAATTGCGCGCTGCCGGCCTGCTCGACCCGGTCGATGACGAGCTGGTTGCGCTGGAACTGGCAGGCGGCGAGGAGGCCGTGGAACCCGAAGAGCAGTCCCCGCCCGACACAGCGGATTGAGTGGCTACTGGCGTGCGGGCCGTCGATGCCCTATATTGAGCGTCAATTCTCCATGAAGGTTTTGGAAAATGAATATCGGCCCCTGGCAGCTTATCATCATTGCTCTCGTCATCCTCGTCCTGTTCGGGCGGGGTCGGATTTCCGAAATGATGGGTGATTTCGGCAAGGGAATCAAAAGCTTCAAGAAGGGCATGG
>JAGREL010000017.1 GCA_020446575.1 Novosphingobium sp.
AGCCCGCTCATCAGCACGCCGACGCCGCCGTTCAGGGGCCCCATCACCTGCTCCTCCGGCACGAAGCAGTCGTCGAACACCAGCTCGGCGGTGGGCGAGCCGCGCATGCCCAGCTTGTCGACTTTCTGGCCGATCGAAAATCCGGCAAACTCCTTCTCGATGAGGAAGGCGGTGATGCCGCGCGAGGCCTCATCCGGCGCCGTCTTGGCGTAGACCACGAGCACGTCGGCCTCGCTGCCGTTGGTGATCCAGAACTTTGTGCCGTTGAGCCGGAAGCCGCCCGACACGGCTTCGGCCTTGAGCTTCATCGAAACCACATCCGACCCGGCACCCGCCTCCGACATGGCCAGGCTGCCGACATGCTCGCCCGAGATCAGCTTCGGCAGGTATTTCGCCTTCTGCCCGGGCGTGCCCCAGCGGCGGATCTGGTTGATGCACAGGTTGGAATGCGCGCCATAGGAAAGGCCGACCGAGGCGCTCGCCCTGCTCACTTCCTCGACCGCGATGACATGGTCGATATAGCCGAGGCCCAGGCCGCCGAACTCTTCCTCGACAGTGATGCCATGGAGGCCAAGCGCGCCCATCGCCGGCCACAACTCGCGGGGAAACCGGTCCTCGGCATCGATGCTCGCGGCGAGCGGTGCGATCTGCTCGTCGGCGAAACGCGATGCCGCCTCGCGGATCATCGCGGTGGTCTCGCTCAGGCCGAAATCGAAATCAGGAGTGGCGTGCATGGGGCGATCCCTAGCACCGCGATTGGGCTAGGCGAACAGAACTTTGCAGGGGCTTGTCAGCGCTCGAAACATTGAAACGACAGCTCATGACGCGTATCGGACAAGGTGACAATCAATCCGCCAGCTCGAGTCCGCCTCGATCGCATCCGATCATAAACAATTAGGCCCCAGCGCCACGACAGTTTGTGATCACTTGGCGCTTCGACAGGCTCAGTCCCCTGGATACGCCCTTCCAGATAATTGATCTGAATAATTCGCGCCTGTTTGTCGATCGTCATCCTGATATGTTCATCGTGAACACCGCCCCCTACACATATTCCTTCCTCGTTACAGCCAGCAGAGCCGGTGAGTTCACATCGCAGATACGGCGAGGCGTCAGCCGCCAAGGCCACCCCTGGCGTGAGCAACGGAGTAACGGAAAACAAAAGGTGTCGATACTTTGGCATAGTAACACCATTTCTTCGCACGCGTTATCTGGTCCCAGATAAACAGGGTGATGCGGACTTTGCTTTACCTATGTGAGAATATTTTAGAATTTGAGAATGAGCACTATGTTTGCTCAAGTTCCTTCGAACCTACCTTCAATTCTCCGCAAAGTCGAAAGGCGCGGCGGCACGGCGATAATCATCCGGCAGGATGTCGCGCCCGATCGGCGGAACCGAGCGCGCGGTGCAGGAGGCGCGATGGCACAGCCGGCAGGTCACGCCGATCGGCGTAGCCTCGACAGTCTGAGGATCGACGCCGTCGGCATAGACCAGTTTACCAGCATGTTCGGCAGCACAGGCCAGTGCGATCGCCCGGTAGACATGCGGCCGATCGAAACCGCCGCCGCCGGCGACGACTGTCCGCGCAATGGAAATGAAGCGTTGCCCGTCGGGTAGCTCGAGCCATTGGGTGACCACTTCCCCAGGCCTGCTGAACACCGAATGGACATTCCACAGCGGGCAGCTGCCGCCATGGGCGGCGAAAGGAAAGCCCGCGCCGTCAAGCCGCTTCGAGACGTTGCCGGCCTGATCCACGCGGATGAAGAAGAAAGGCACGCGCTCCATGCCCGGCCGGTGGAGCGTCACAAGGCGATGGGCGGTCTGCTCGAAACTGGTGCCGAACTGACGGCTGAGTGCCTCGACGTCGTAGCGGCGGCTTTCCGCGGCGCGGGCGAACCGCTCGTACGGCATCAGCAGGGCCGCGCCGGCATAGCCCGCGAGCGAACGGCGCACGAGATTCGTGACGGTCTTGCTTTCGAAGGCTTCGGCCCGGACCAGCTGGGCTATGTCCGTGCGCATCGCCGTGTAGGCGATATGCACCGCCAGCTGATAGGCGCGGCTTGCCGCATCGAGCGTGTCGGCAATCAGCAACTGCTCGTTGTGGCGGTCGTAGCGGCGGATCGAATCGACCAACACATCAGGCGGCACGAAGCGCACGCGCACGCCCTTGCGCTTCGTCAGCCAGTCTTCCGCGCCGCCGGCCTCGGCGATTTCCTTCGAGAGCTCCTCGGCCCGCGAATCGAGAGCGGGAAAATAGTTGCGCTGCCCCGCCAGGAAACGCCGTGTCTCAGCCACGGGATCGGATTCGGGCGCTTCCGAGCCGGAGACGCGCTGCTCGGCCAGCGCCTGCTGCTCGCGCGTGTAGGCGCCGTGCAGACGCAGCAGGGCTTCGGACACGCCGGGAAAGCTCGTCGCCAGATCGGCGACTTCCAGCGGCGGCAGGTCGATATCGGCGAAGATGGGATCGCGCAGCACATCGTTGATGCGGCGCGCATAGTCTTCACCGTCCTCCGACGCGAGATCGGCCACATCGAGCCGGTAAGTGCGCGCAAGACGAAGCAGCATGTCCGCAGTGACCGGCCGCTGGTTGCGTTCGAGCAGTGCAACATAGGACGGCGAAATCTCGAGATCATCGGCCATGGCCTGCTGCGTGAGGCCAAGCTCGCGGCGCAGGCGGCGGAGCCGTGGACCGAGGTAAAGCGGGCGGGTTTCAGCCATACAGCAGCATATTGTCAGGTCATTACAACTTTACAAGGAAAAACTGTAAAGTTTGACAGCCTGACTCCGCGGCCCGTTCCGCGATGCACAAACTTCTCATAACGGGGCGCCACGAAACAGCACTATTTGCATGAAGGATCATACAGTGACGTACCAGCAGAGCATCCTCGAAGCCGGCCAGACGATCGGTCAGCACCAGCAGACCTGGAGCGGGATCGAGCCGGAATCGGTCGCCCGCATGCGCCTGCAGAACCGGTTCCGCACCGGCATCGACATCGCGCGCTACACGGCGCAGATCATGCGCGAGGACATGGCGGCCTATGACGCCGATC
>JAGREL010000190.1 GCA_020446575.1 Novosphingobium sp.
CCGGTGATCTGGCCGGCGAAGCGGATATGGGGCGCCGTTTTCAACCGCAGCTGACGGTCGAGCAGCGCCGGGGAATTGAGGAAGGTGTTGCGGTGCAGACCGCCCAGGCGCGCGAATTCGGCATTCTCGAGACCCGGAATCGTGCGGAACAGCCGGACCTGCTCGCCATGACGCAGTTTGGTCTGAAAACCGACCATATTCCACAGCGTGCCCAGCTTGTTGTCCTGACGCAGCTGCACCACTGCATGGGGCCAGCGTCCGGTGCGAGGATTGTCGAGTCCGACCGGCTTCATCGGCCCAAAGCGCAGCGTATCGACGCCACGCTCGGCCATGACTTCGATCGGCATGCAGCCCTCGAAATAAGGCGTGCTCGCCTCCCAGTCCTTGAATGCGATCTTGTCGCCGGCCAGCAGCCCCTCGTGGAAAGCAAGATACTGGTCCTTGTCCATCGGGCAGTTGATGTAGTCCTTCGTGTCGCCCTTGTCCCAGCGTGAGGCCATCCAGCAGATGTCCATGTCGATGCTGTCGCGATGGACGATCGGAGCGATGGCATCGAAAAAGGCCAGCGATTCCGCGCCCGTTGCCGTGCCGATGCTGCCCGCAAGTGCCTCGGCGGTCAGTGGACCGGTGGCGACGATGACGGGGCCGCCTTCGGGCAGCCGGTCGATCCGCTCACGCACGATCTCGAGCGAGGGAAGGGCGCGCAGCGCGCTTTCCACTTCGGCGGAAAACACGTCGCGATCGACCGCCAAGGCGGATCCCGCCGGCACGCGCGCCTTTTCCGCAGCCGCCATCACCAGCGAACCACATTGCCGCATCTCGTGGTGCAGCAGGCCGACCGCATTCTTCTCGTCGTCGTCCGAACGGAAGCTGTTGGAGCATACCAGTTCCGCCAGCCCGTCGGTCTGGTGGGCCGGTGTGGCATCGCCCGCACCTCTCATTTCGGAAAGGCGGACGGCAATGCCGCGCCGGGCAAGCTGCCAGGCCGCCTCGCTGCCGGCGAGGCCGCCGCCGATGATGTGCACTTGGTGGCTCATAACCCGCGCCTAACGCTTGTGCGGTAGGCAGGACAAGGCCTAGCAGGCGGAAAGACGGGGAGGCGGGATGCCCAGACGCGCGTTGATCGAGAAGAGGCCCTGGCTGCTGGCGAGTCTGGCGGCGGCCATTGCCTATTACGTGCTCGCCGACAGCGCAGTCCCTGGGCTCTACCTGATCGCATTGCGCGGCGTGCCGTTCCTGTTGCTCGCGATCTACGCGCTGCTGCGCCATGCCGGACAGGGCTCGCGCATGCTTGCGGCGGTAATGGCGCTGGCCGCAGCGGGCGTCGCGGTGGTTGACCTTTTCTTCTATCCCGGCGTGCTGTTGCTGATCCTGAGCCATGGCATGGCCATCGCCCTCTACATGCGGCACCGCCGTGAAATAATCTTCCCGAGCCAGAAACTTGCCGCGGCTGCCCTGCTGCTGCTCACGCCGGTGATCGTCTGGCAGCTGAACAACGATCCCGCTTCGACTTGGACCGTCACGGTCTACGCGATGGCGCTGGGCGGCATGGCGGGCGCGGCGTGGACAAGCAGTTTCCCGCGCTACCGCGTCGGCGCCGGAGCCGTGCTGCTGGTCCTCGCGACATTGCTGGACCTCGCGCGGACCGGCCCGCTCGCATCGGAAGAATGGCCAGAGACGCTGGTCTGGCCGCTGTACTATCTCGGCCAGTTCCTGATCTGCACCGGCATTATCCAGACGCTACGCAGGCGGGCCTGACCGACCGGGGTTCTATTCCTCTGCGTCCCCGCCAGGCTCGGTCGGTGGCGGATCGTCGCGGTCGCGCGTCGTGGGAATGCTCGCTTCGGGCGAATCGCGGCCGATAATCTCCTCGACGATCGCTTCTTCGGCATCGTTCTCCGGAGCGGCCTCGTCGTCGATCCGAACCGCACTGACGACATGCTCGCCGTCGGCCACGTCGAACAGGCGAACGCCGGCGGTGTCCCGGCCCCTGATCTGGAAGGCGCGTTCCTCGCGGGCCTCGTCGACCATGTGTCTCAGGTCGACGGGCAACCGGATCAGCTTGGCCTGGTCGGTCACCAGCATCAGCTCGTAGCCGTGCTCGACAGTGAAGCTCGCCACGACCGGGCCGTTGCGCTCGATATTGTCGATGTTGGTCACGCCCTGGCCGCCGCGCCCGATGCGGCGATACTCATAGGCGGACGAGATCTTGCCGTAGCCATTGGCGCATGCGGTCAGAATGAACTGTTCCTTCTCCGTCATTTCGGCGAAACGTTCGGGAGAAAGCTCCGGCTCGCCTTCCCGCTCAGGCTTCCAGGGCGCGTGGCGGAGATATTCCTCGCGCTCCTCTGGCGTCGTGCCGACGCGGTGGAGGATGGACAGGGAAACGACTTCGTCTCCCTTCTTCAGGTTCATGCCCCGCACACCGGTCGAAGTCCGGCTCTGGAATTCGCGGACATCGTCGGCTGCAAAGCGGATTGCCTTGCCCTGGCGAGAGGCAAGCAGGACGTCATCGCCGCTGTCCAGCAGGGCGACTCCGATCAGCCGGTCCTCACTGTCATCCTCGAAGCGCATGGCAAGCTTGCCGTTCGAGGGAATATTGGTGAAGGCATCCATGCTGTTCCGCCGGACGCTTCCCTTCGCGGTGGCGAATACCACATTGAGTGCGCCCCAGGTCTCCTCGTCTTCGGGCAGCGGCAGGACAGTGGCGATGGTCTCGCCCTGGTCGAGCGCGGGAAGCAGATTGACGATCGGCCGGCCGCGCGTTGTCGGGCCGCCTTCCGGCAGCTTCCACACCTTCAGCCGGTAGACCTTGCCGGCTGTCGAGAAGAACAGCACCGGGTTGTGCGTGCTGGTCACGAACATGTCGCTGACGACGTCTTCTTCCTTGGTCGCCATGCCTGCGCGGCCCTTGCCGCCGCGCTGCTGCGCGCGGAAGGTGGAAAGGGGAGTACGCTTGATATAGCCGTCCATGGTGA
>JAGREL010000191.1 GCA_020446575.1 Novosphingobium sp.
CGTGAACGGCAGGCCGATCTTCAGGTAGCGCATCCACATGTCGACGTCGGCAAGTCCCGAGCCGAACAGGTCGCCGTTGAACTTTGCAGTCAGCGGCTCGGCATTCTTCACCTGCTCCAGCTCCCTTGCGATCCAGCTGTCGCGGACTGCCGCATCGTATTCGGCCAGCTCGTCCTTTTCACGGTCAGCAGCGATCGCGGCGGCCATGGCTTCGGCCGCGAGCATGCCGCTCTTCATTGCCGTATGGCTGCCCTTGATGCGCGGCANNGCACGTTGACGAAACCGGCCGAGCACCCCGCCAGCACGCCGCCGGGGAAGTAAAGCCGCGGCACGGACTGCCATCCGCCCTCGTTGATCGCGCGTGCGCCATAGGCGACGCGCTTGCCGCCTTCGAGCACTTCGCGGATCGCCGGATGAGTCTTCCAGCGCTGGAATTCCTCGAAAGGATAGACATAGGGATTGGCGTAATCGAGTGCGGTAACGAAGCCGAGCGCCACCTGGTTGTTGGCCTGGTGGTAGAGGAACGCGCCACCCCAGCTGTTGCTTTCCGAAAGCGGCCATCCCTGCGTATGCAACACCCGGCCGGGGAAGTGCTTCGCCGGATCGATATCCCACAATTCCTTGATGCCAAGGCCGTAGATCTGGGGCTCGCAATCGGCCTCCAGGTCGAACTTCGCCTTGAGCTGCTTGGTCAGGTGCCCGCGCGCGCCTTCGGCGAACACAGTGTACTTGGCGTGCAGTTCCATGCCCGGCTGGTAGTCCGGCTTGTGGCTGCCGTCCTTCGCCACGCCCATGTCGCCGGTAGCGACGCCGTAGACCGCGCCATTGTCGTCGTAGAGCACCTCCGACGCCGGGAAACCCGGGAAGATTTCGACGCCCAGCTCTTCGGCCTTGCCAGCCAGCCATCGGCACAGGCTGCCGAGCGAACCCGTGTAATTGCCGTGGTTCGACATGAAGGGCGGCATCAGGAAATGGGGAATCGGCAGCTTGTAGCTCTTGGTCAGATACCAGTGCCAGTTGTCGGTCACCGGGGTTTCCGCCATCGGGCAACCGTCGTCGCGCCAATCGGGCAGCAGTTCGTCGAGCGCCTTGGGATCGACCACCGCGCCGGAAAGGATATGCGCGCCGATCTCGGAACCCTTTTCAAGGATGCAGACGGACAGGTCGGCATTGACCTGTTTCAGCCGGATCGCCGTGGACAGGCCGGCAGGCCCGCCTCCGACGACGACGACATCATAGGGCATCGATTCGCGTTCGCTCATGGCTTGATGTCCTGTTCCCTGTTTCCTGCGGTTTCCTGTAATGCTCTCACGAAGTGCCTTGATTGCTGCGATACGGCAGGTCAAGACCTCCTCTATGGACAATCAGCCGGATTCAGACCTTGCCGGAGCCTTCGCAGCGACGCTGGACTGGTGGCGGCAAGCCGGCGTCGACTGCAGTTTCGAGGATTCCACAGTCGATTGGATCGCGCCACGTGAACCGGCGGCGGAGATCGAACAGCCGGGTACGCAGATGCCGGCATCTTCCCCGCGCGTCCGGGAGGAGGCACCTTCTCACGCAGCGTCCGCACCCGATCGCAGCACCTGGCCGCAGGAGATCGGTGCATTTTGCGAATGGTGGCTGACGGAGCCCTGGCTCGACGCTGGCAGAGTAGCCGAGCGCGTGCCGCCGCGCGGGCCGCTGGGCGCCGAACTGATGGCGATCGTAGCCGAACCCGAGGCCACGGACAGCAACCGCCTGCTTTCGGGTCCACAGGGTCAGCTGCTCGACGCATTTCTCGGTGCGGCGGGCCTCGACCCCGAAAATGTCTATGTCGCAAGCGCCCTTGCCCGCCACACGCCGATGGCCGATTGGGACGAAGCGGCGCGGCGCGGCATCGGCGATCTGCTGGTGCATCACGTCTCACTGGTGAAGCCGAAGCGCGTTATTGTCTTCGGAGGCAACATCCTGCCGCTTTTCGGCAACGATCTGCCGAATTCCGCTGAAAATTTACTTAGACTTAACCATGAAGGCAGCAGCATCCCGCTGTTGGCTGTCACGGATCTTGCGGTGCTGCAGGCGCGACCTCGCGCCAAGGCCCGACTGTGGCGGCTCTGGCTGGATTGGACAGGGATCGGGACGACGTGAAAAAAGCCGCCAGGGCATGGTTGTGGACAGTGGTCTGCACCGCCGCAACGACCGCAGCGTTCGACGTACCGGTCGCCCAGGCGAACAGCGCGGCAGCAGAGTATTTCCGTAACCGCGCCGAGCGCAGCGCCGTTCCCACCCTGCTCAGCGGCAGCGAGCGGGAGTATTACCGCGATATCTTCGCCGCCATCGACCGCCAGGACTGGTCACGCGTGGAGGAGCTTTTCGCGCAGAAGGAAGACGGACCGCTCCATCAGGTCGCGCTCGCTGAATATTATCTCGACGCCCGTTCGCCCCGGATCGAGCTCGAACGGCTGAATTCGTGGCTGGCAATGGGCACGGACCTGCCAATGTCCGCGCAGATCGGCCGGCTTGCGGTCAAGCGCGGTGCGGAGACCCTTCCCTCGATACCCGATGAGCAGCGCTTTGCGCGGCTACCGGCAATGAGCAAGCGCGTCCGGCCGCGCAGCATCGACGACGGCACCATGCCCGCCAACATCGCCAGCGGCATTCTGGAACGCATCAAAAACGACGATCCTGGAGGCGCAAGGCAACTGCTGGACGGCATCGACGCCGTGCTCAGCGACGCCGCGCGTGCCGAATGGCGCCAGCGGGTCGCCTGGAGCTACTATATCGAGAACGACGACGCCTCGTCTTACCAGCTTGCCCAGCTCGCTGCGCAGGGTTCGGGTGCGTGGGTCGCCGAAGGCTGGTGGACGGCAGGGCTCGCAGCCTGGCGGCTTGGCGATTGCCAGGGCGCCGCAGACGCCTTCGGCAGAGCTGCCGGACGCGCGGAAAATCCGGAACTGAGCGCCGCGGGCTATTACTGGCAGAGCCGCGCCTATGTACGATGCGGCCTGCCCGAAAAGGCGACCGAACCGCTGCGCGGTGCGGCCCGGCTCGACGAGACGCTTTACGGAATGCTGGCCGCCGAACAGCTCGGCCTGAAACTGCCGGAACAGCATGCCGAAGCCGATTTCACACAGTCCGACTGGCAGCGCCTGCGCAACGTCGGCAACGTTCGGGTTGCGGTCGAACTCGCCGAGATCGGCCAGGACGGCCTTGCCGACGAAGTTCTGCGCCACCAGGCAGGCATCGGCGATCCGGACCTGTTCCGGTCGCTGACTCGCCTTGCCCGCGACCTCGGCCTGCCCTCGACCCAGCTGTGGATGGCCTATCACGCACCCTACGGCAGCAGGCCCGAACCGGCGACGCGCTTTCCGACACCGAAATGGACGCCGGTCGGCGGCTGGAAAGTGGATCCGGCGCTGGTCTATGCCCATGCGCTGCAGGAATCGGTGTTCAACGCGACTATCGTCAGTCCCGCCGGCGCGCGCGGCCTGATGCAGATCATGCCCGCGACCGCGCGCCAGCATGCCGCGGCGATCGGCGTGAGCGGAAGCGCGAGCGACCTCAACAAGCCGGAAGTCAATCTCGCCTTCGGCCAGCGGCATCTGGATATGCTGCGCGACGCTTCGGGCTCGCAGGGACTGCTGCCGAAAGTCATGGCCGCCTACAATGCCGGGCTGGCTCCGGTGATCCGCTGGAACACGGAAGTGCATGACGATGGCGATCCGTTGCTCTGGATCGAATCGATCCCCTATTGGGAAACGCGCGGCTATGTGAACATCGTGCTGCGGAATTACTGGATGTACGAACGCCAGGCAGGCGGCCCCTCGGAAAGCCGCGTGGCGCTCGCCCAGGGCATGTGGCCGACTTTCCCCGGGCTTGCCGGATCGGGCGGAGTGCGCATGGCGTCAAACGGAGTAATCCTGCGTGGCCGTTGATCCCGAACGAGTTTTCAAGCCGATCAACATCGCCTTGTTGACGGTTTCCGACACGCGCGGGCCAGACGAGGACACCTCGGGTGACATTCTCGCGGAGCGCATCAAGCAGGCAGGCCACAACCTTGCCGCCCGTGCGATCGAGAGGGACGACGCCTCGCGGATCGTCAACCGCTTCAACAACTGGATCGACGACCCCTCGGTCGATTGCATCATTTCGACCGGCGGGACCGGGCTTACCGGCCGTGACGTGACGCCCGAGGCGCTCGAACGGGTGAAGGACAAGGACATCCCCGGCTTCGGAGAAATTTTCCGCCTGATCAGCTTCGAGACCATCGGTACGTCCACCGTGCAATCGCGCGCCTGTGCCGCAGTTGCGCGTGGCACCTATATCTTCGCGCTGCCCGGTTCCAACGGAGCAGTAAAGGATGGCTGGGACGGAATCCTTGCCGAGCAGCTCGACAGCCGCAACCGGCCCTGCAATTTCGTGGAATTGATGCCCAGGCTCAAAGAAGTCTGAGCCGGAGCCCGTTCCAGGGCTTGCCGGGAAACAGGCCAGAAGGTTTCAGCCGGTTTCCTTACCCGACAATTCCGCCATCAGCGGAAACAGCTTTTCCTTCACGACCAGCGCAATGTCGTGATGGGTGTCGGCCATGACGGTTCCCATGCTAGCAAGGGGGATGGCTCAAGGCCAATCCTCCTTCCTCGCCAAGCCAATTCGCGCGAACACCCCAGACGCGGGCGATGACGTCCTCCGCCAGCGCCTCTCTCGGCGGGCCGTCGGCAACGAGACTGCCACGGTCGAGCACCAACACACGGTCGGCGTGGTTCATTGCATTGGCCAGATCGTGCAGCACCAGGACCACCCCCCGGCCTGCCGCCGCCTGTTCGCGAAAGCGCGCGATCAGCGCCGCTGCATGGCCAAGATCGAGATTGGCCAGCGGTTCGTCGGCCAGCAGCCAGCGCGGCCGCGTCGCCAGCACTCGCGCCATAAGCGCTCTCGCCCGCTCGCCGCCTGAAAGACGGGAAACAGGGCGGTGGCGGAATTCATCCAGATCCATGGCGGCAATGGCCGCGTCGATCGCATCCTGCGCTTCTCCGGCAGGCACACCTGCCCAGGGAATGCGGCCGAGCGAAACCAGCACCTCGACGCTGACATCCCACGCCACTTCCGGAGTCTGCGGCAGATATCCGATCGCTTGCGCGCGTGCCTGCGAAGGCATGGCCAACAGCGCTTCGCCGCCCAGTGCCACGCGTCCCTCGTCCGGGGCGAGCAACCCGGCCAGGCTGGCCAACAATGTCGACTTGCCCGCTCCGTTGGGCCCGCAGATCGCAGTGACCTGACCCGGATACAAGGAGGCGCTGACGCCGGACAGGCGGGCCGCGAGCGAAAGATCTTCGACGCTCAGCATCAGGCCAGCCCCCGTCGCATCTTGAGCAGCAGGTGAAGGAAGAACGGCGCGCCGATCAGGCTCAGGGCGATGCCGAGCCGCAACTCTCCTCCGGCCAGCGGCAGGATACGGCAGGCGCTGTCGGCGACCAGCAGAAGCAGGGCTCCGGCAAGCGCGCTCGGCACGATCAGCGAGGACGGCCGACGGTCGGTCAGCGGTCGGACCAGATGTGGCACGATCAGCCCGACAAAGCTGATGATGCCGGCCACGGCCACCCCAGCACCCACGGTCAGGCCGATGCCGGCGATCATCAGCGTTTGCAAACGGCGCGGATCGACGCCAAGCGAACGGGCGGCGGTCTCGCCCAGCGTCAGCGCATCGAGGCCGCGCGCCGCGGCAACCAGAAACCCCAGCCCGGCAAGCGTGAGCGGCGTGGCGATCCACACATCGCGCCAGCTGCGATCCACCAGCGCGCCCATCAGCCAGGTGACGATCTCGCTAAGCGCGAATGGCGTCGGCGACAGGCTGATGGCAAGGCTCATCAGCGCGCCCGAAAGGCTGGCGATCATCAGCCCGGCAAGCGTGAACAGGGCCACACCCCCTTCCCTTCCGGCGATCAGGGCCAACAGAGCCATGGCGCCCGCCGCGCCGACGAGCGCGAAGACCGGCAGCGCGTAAGGCCCGACAGCATAGCCCAGCCACATGCTGAGCACAGCGCCCAGCGCTGCGCCGGGTGCAATGCCGAACAAGCCCGGATCGGCCAGCGGGTTCCTCAGATAGCCCTGCATCGCAGCCCCTGCTCCGCCAAGCCCGGCGCCGACGGCAATCGCCAGGAGCGCGCGCGGCAGTCGCAATTCCATAAGGATGACCGCGGCATTGCGCGTTGCATCGCCAAACGGATCGATCCAGACGCGCCCGGCCAGCAGCGAGAGCGGCAAGGCGATCGCAAGGCCGATCAACAGCAGTGGAACGGGACGCGTCATAGCGACTTTCGCACGTCTGCCAGCCGCTCTGCCGCACGGATGATAGTCGGGCCGCCGCACCACAACAGTGAGCGATCGAAACGCAGGCGGCTTGTGTCATCCAGCGCCTCGAGTGCCGGGTGCGAGAGCATCCGGTCCTCGTTGGTCCGCGGGTCGCCGGCGGCGAAAATCACGCGCGGAGGATCGGCCAGCATTATCTCGAGCGGCATAACGTCTGCCTGGCGCATCCCTCGCGACGCGCTGAGCTGGACAAAGCCGGTGCGGTGCAACAGGTCCGCGACCAAGGTATCGCCGCCCGGCACGATCCCGCCGGATTGCCAGACCACTGCCGGCACCGGATCGCTGCCGGCCGGTGGCCTGGCTTTCGCCAGTGCCGCATCGATCCGCGCAGTGAGCGCCCTGCCCCGCTCAGGATGGCCGGCCAGCCGCGCCAGCTCCATCACCTGATCCTTCCCCTGCACCACGCTGGAGACGATAGGCAGCTGGACGAGACGCAGCCCAAGGTCGGCAAAAGCCGCCCGCGTCGCCGCCGGCACGAACTCGTCGGCGACAACCAAATCGGGCTCCAGCGCCAGGATTTCCTCGGCCGATCCCGATACCGAAGCAAAGCGCCTGGCTTCAGCCAGGTCCATCGAACTCGACGACGGATCCCGGCTGAAATGCGAAATGGCCAGGATCTGCTCGTGGTCCGCCACTTCGGCAAGGATCGCATCGCTGCAGGGGTTGAGCGAGACGATGGCTGGGTGCCGGCGCGGCTCTCCGTCCGAAGGCGCCTGCGAGCAGGATGCCAGCAACAGTGCGGCAAGCAGCGCCGGCACCCGCATCAGAACCGCGCCCTTGCGCCGAAATAGGCCGAGCGGCCCGGCGTGCCGTATCCAGCGGCAGTCTGGTAGCGCTCATCGGTGAGGTTCTCGACACGCCCGAACAATTCGATCGCCTCGCTCACCGGCAGGCTGGCCCGCAGGGTCGCCAGTGCATAGCCATCAAGTGGCGTGAAATTGCCGGCGTCGTCGTAGCTGTCACCGACCATACGCAGGTCCGCGCCAAGCGTCAGGTCGTTAAGCGGCGTGCGCCAGTCCACGGCGAACGTGACGGCATGGCGCGGGCGCCGAGCCAGATCGTTGCCATCATTGGCATCGCCCACCGTGCGGTTCTGCGATTTCACGTAGCTGTAGGCGGCCTGCGCATGAAACCGCTCGCTGACCTGCGCGCCAAGCTCAACCTCGATACCTTCGGCGCGCGCCTTGCCGATATTGGCGTAGAAGCCGAACCGTCCGTCGTCGCAAAGCGGATCGCTGACGCTGAAGCATGAAACGAAATCGATCAGACCGCGCGTATCGCGCCGGAACGCGGTAAGCGCGAAATGCAAACCGGCGTTTCTGTCGCCCTTCTCGATGCCGATATCGTATGTCTTGCTCCGCTCGGGGCTGAGTGCCGTGTTCCCGAAATCCGAAAAGAGCTGGTACAGCGTCGGCACCTTGAAGCCTTCGCCATAGGACGCGCGAATGCGCCAACCTTCGGCGAACTCAACGCTGCCGTTCGCACCAAAGGTCGCCTCACTTCCGAAGCGCGAGTGATCGTCGATACGAACGCCGGCTGCCAGATTCACGGTTCCCGCGTACCAGCCGAGCAAAGCATGGCCGCTCGCGAGCCGTGCCTTCTTGCGGCTCTCGAAGCTCGTCGAGAAGCGCGACCATTCGTGGTCGGCCCCGAAATCGAGCCGCAAAGGTTCCGCAACGTGCCACACCCCTTTCAGCTCGGCGCGATCGGTTCGTCCCTTGCCCTCGAAGCTGGGGTCCGATCCGAAAGTGGCGTCGAAATTCGCCCGGTCGATTTCGTAATGCGCAAAGCCAGCATCCAGCTGGAAATCGCCGCCGGAATATTCGAAGCCGGCCCTGCCGGAAAACTCCTGGGTTTCCTGATATTCAGGCGTGTCGTCGAGCACGTAGAGAGGAGCCGGAAAGCCGTCCAGATCGACTTTTCCATCGGCGTAGCGTCCCGCGGCCACGAGAGCGAAGCTGTCGCTGGCCTGAAAGCGTCCGCGCCCCTTGACCTGCCATTGCCGGAAGCCATCCGCTTCGCTTCCGCTGGCTGCCGAGGAAAATCCATCGGTGCGCACATAGCCGCCGGACAGCGTCAGTTCGTGGTCGCTTCCGGCAAGCCCTGCCGCGAGATTGGCGTTAACCGTATCACGGGCGCCGTACTCGGCCGTGGCCTCGACACCTTCAAGCCGGCGGGACGTAACAGCCAACACGCCGCCGATGGCCTCCGAGCCCCAGACCACGCTGTTCGAGCCGCGCAGCAATTCGATCTTGCCGACACCGCCGGTCGTCAGATTGCCGAAGTCGTAGCCGCCGCCAGGTGAGGAGACATCGGCTACGCGAATGCCGTCGACCAGCACCAGAAGCTGCTCCGATCCAGCGCCGCGCACGCGAATGCCGGTGAAGCCGCCGAGCACGCCATTGCGCGAGAAAGTGACGCCGGGCAGCCGTTCCAGCACCCGTGTCAGGTCTGGTCCCTGGATCGCATCGATCTCATCACTGCCGACAATCGAGATGGACTGGCCGGTCTGAGAAAGATCGAGCGCGCTACCCGACGCGACGACTGTGATGGCGTTGTCGCGATCAGCCAGATCATCCGCGAACGCCGGCGTTGCAACGAGCAGCGAACAACCAATCAGATAAAGATATTTCACGTGATAATACTCCCGTCATGAACGAATGCCGTTCATGGCGAGAGGACCGCGCTTTGCCGCACGGTTCACGCTGCATTCCGGTACACCCCGCCCGGCGCGGAACGACCGTCGGCGGGCAGGTCTCCTGGCTCCCGGATCGTCGCTTTCCACCTGCCTTCCCGGTGCATGACCACCAGTGGCGTTTGCGGCGGATCGCTCCCCGGTCACAGTTGCGGGGGCAGCTTCGGAATTGAACCGAATTCCCTCTTCGGCCCGGCGAACCGGGCAACCCGTGACGTGATGCGCCCCATACTGCGCCCTGCCCGCAACGGCAAGATGGGCAAATCTTAAGACATTAAGCCTACCCCTTCACGATGTGCCGCTTCGGCACGTTCGGAAATCCATGGCTGCGTGGGGGCGTAGGCCGGAATACGCGCGATAGCGCGTACCGGCAAAGGACCAAGATGACCGCACAATTCACCCAGCAACCTGAGCCCAGGCCTTGCGATTTTTCCGCGCGGTTCCGGCGGTCGCGCGCGCAAAATGTCGCCGCCGCGAACCGCAGGCAGCTGGGCGGGCGAAAGGCACTGGTGCTTATGGGCGCGATGGCGCTGCCTGCTTTCGCCGCGCCGCAGGACTGGCAACGCTTCGAGATCGGCGACGCCGCGCGGAGCGAAGCGGTGATCGAACCGATGCCCTTCGAAAAGCCGGGAAGCAGCTTTCCGGGCTCTGCATTCTATTACCTCGCAGCGGACGAGCCGGCGCCTCCACCACTGGCCCAGGGCATCCATTCCGACGCGAAGGATGGCCCGGCAGGGGCGCTTTCCACTCCCCTCGTCCGCTCCATGTTCGTCGACGACAACAACGTCGACCGCAACCGAGCGCTGAAGTGTCTTACCACAGCGGTTTACTACGAAGCGGCAAGCGAGCCAGATTCCGGTCAGCGTGCTGTCGCCCAGGTGGTCCTGAACCGCGTCGCCCATCCGGCCTACCCCAACACCGTGTGCGGCGTCGTCTACCAGGGATCGGAACGCCGGACGGGGTGCCAGTTCAGCTTTACCTGCGACGGTTCGCTGGCGCGCAAACCCCAGCGGATGTTCTGGCTGCGTGCGGAGAGCGTCGCACGGGCTGCTCTTGCCGGATATGTTCATGCCTCCGCCGGTCTGGCGACGCATTACCATACCATCCAGGTCCATCCCTATTGGGCGGACAGCCTCTCCTATCTCGGCACGATCGGCGCTCACCGCTTCTACCGCTTTACCGGGCCGGCAGGGCAACCCGGCACCTTCCGCTTCGCCTATAGTGGTGGAGAGCCGGTCGCCGCTCCACACCCGCAATCGGCTGCCGCAGACACCGCCGCGGCCGTTGCGCAGACGGACCCGGTCGTTCTGCAACGCGCTTTCGGACAGGCGCAAAGGAATGCAGTAGATCCGGCCGCGGCGACCAATGCGGCCACGCCAGCGCCGGTCTATACGCAGGAACTTGTGAACCGTGGCGGGGACAGGCTTTTCCGCGGCGACAAGCTGCCCCAGGGCACGGGCATCCGTCCGGAATACCAAAACAGCGGCCGCTGGATCGCGCAGCCCGGAACCTGACGCCTTCTTGGCGGAGCGGGTTCGGACAATTCCTCAATACTTCGGCAACCATAGCCTCAAACCATCGCTTAGCGGCTTTGACGGTAGGGCTCAGGCACCAGTCGACACCTGCCGGAGTCAATTTCAGCGATGACCATTCGTTTCGCAGCCGCCAATCGTGGGTTCTTCAATACTTTCGTGGCGCCCATGTTCGTTCCCCCGGTGCCACTGGGAGCGGCCAACGACAATGTGTATGGAACTTCGAGCGACAGGCTCCTCAAGGCGGCACTGCGCCACTTCGCCGAACACGGCCTTTGCGCCGCCGAACACGCCCGCGAAAATGCCGAACACGCCTTCTTTTCCGGAGATCGCGCCGGCTACCGCTGGTGGCTGGCAATCTGCAATACGCTCGACCGGCGCATGGCGGATGCCGTCTCGGCGCGATTTTGCGATGACGGTGACTGCGAGGCGAACACGAGACCCGCTGGAAACCTCACGTAAAGGTTCAACATTACCGTCCCGTTAACCATTCAGTGGTAGCTGCAAGACGACGCGCAGCCGACGAACGGGAGCATCTCATAAAGCGCCTGCAATCCATACTGCGGATGCTGTTTCGCACGAACGCTCTTGATGACCGGGTTCGCAAGATCCTGGTCGAGACGCTGTACACCCAGCCCGCGAGCCTTGCGATCGGTGCCTTCAACGGCATCATGACGAGCATGGTCGCCGCCTATGTGGCGGAAAGGCAGGAAGTTACGGTCACTGCCATCCTGCTCAGCATTGTCGCGGCGACCCGTGTCGCCATGGCGCATATCCTCCCGCGCATGAAGAATCTTGAAGCGGAGCGCCTCGAGCTGTTCTACGAACTGGGCGCCTTCGCCTATGCCCTGGCGCTGGGCGTACTCGCGGCGCAAACGATCGCGTTCAACGTCGAACCAGTGGCGCAATTGCTGATGGCCTGCAACGCGATCGGCTATGCCGTGGGCATTGCCGCCCGCAATGCCGGCCGGCCGGCCATCGCCATCGGCCAGCTCCTGCTTGTTGTCGTCCCGCTGCTGGTCGTGCTGTCCATTCGCAACGAACTGGCCCTGCGGGTGCTGGCCATCAGCATCCTCCTGCTGATCCCTGCGATGATGTCGATCACACTCAACGTCTTTCGCACGCTGCGCAATTCGGTCGCGGCCGCCGAGACCAGCGCCCGCCTTGCCGAGAAGATGCAGACGCTCGCACGGACCGACGTCGTCACCGGCCTGCTCAATCGCGCCGGGCTCAACCACGATCTGGTCGAACGCCTCGGCGGGCTTAGACACGAACAGAAACTGGCGTTGTTCTGGATGGATCTCGACAAGTTCAAGGAAGTCAACGATGCGCTGGGGCATCAGGTGGGCGACCGCCTGCTGGCCGAAGTGGCCAGCCGCCTTCGCCAGGTCGCTCCAGAAGACGCGACGGTGGCGCGCTTCGGCGGCGACGAATTCATTGTCGCCTGCCCGATGAACGATCGCAGCGAAGCAGAAATCCTGGCGCTGACCATGATCGACGAGATCACCCGACCGATCCGCGTCGACGAGGACCGGCTGGAAATTGCCAGCTCCATGGGCATCGCCATCCTGCCCGACGACGGTGAGGATCTCGACACGCTGATGCAATGCGCGGACCTCGCGCTTTACCGTTCGAAGGTGAACGGCCGCAAGCAGATCAGCTTTTACGACCCGACGATGAGCCGCAATCTCGTCCGCCGCAGAGAGATCGAAGCCGAGCTGCGCCTGGCACTGCAGCGCGACGAGCTGTCGATCTTCTTCCAGCCAATCATCGATCTGGAAACCGGACGCGTGCGCGCTTTCGAGGCGCTCGTGCGCTGGTTCCATCCGGAAAAGGGCGAGCTCAGGCCCGACGAATTCATTCCCGTCGCCGAGGAAACCGGCGCGATCATCACACTGGGCAACTGGATCACTTCCCAGGCCGCCCACGCGGCGGCGCAATGGCCCGAAGACGTTACCATCGCCGTCAATCTCTCGCCGCTGCAGATCAAGGCGCCCGGCGCCGCGCTCGGCATTCTCAAGGCCCTGCGCGAAGCGAAGCTGGCACCCTCGCGGCTGGAACTCGAAATCACCGAGACGGTGCTGCTCGACCACAGCCAGAACACCGACAACTTCATCAACGAACTCGGCGAGGCCGGCGTGCGTTTCGCTCTCGACGATTTCGGCACGGGCTATTCGTCGCTTGGCTATCTCAACAAATATCCGTTCAGCAAGATCAAGGTGGACCGCAGCTTCGTCTCCGGCATCAACGTCGGCAAGAAGAGCGACGCCATCATCCGCGCAGTCTCGGAGATGGGCTCGCGACTCGGCATGGAGATCGTCGCCGAAGGCCTGGAGACAATCGACCAGGTCGAAGCGGTCCGCATGGCGGGCTGCACGCTCGGCCAGGGCTATTACTTCAGCCGCCCGGTTCCCGACTACCTCGCGGCCATGCTCCTCGCCCAGGAACGCAAGGACTATCAGTCGCAGCGCAAGGTCGGCTGACCACGTAAACCGGGGGCGTCCGCAGGCCCTCCTTCAGCCCCGGCGGGAACAGCAGAAATCCAGCCGAAACCAGCTTTTAACGCTATTGCGAATCAGTACTAATAATATGCGTCGGCGAAGCGCAGATTTTGGCCCTTTCGCGGTTGCAAAAGAAACACGACCGGCTTAGGGCACCGAGCTGGCTATCCGGCATTCGCCTTGCCGCGGGACAAGGCTGAAGGCCTTCAATCGCACGCGCTCCCGCCCCAGAGTGAAGGACATCATCACATTATGGCTCGCAAGAAGATCGCGCTGATCGGTGCAGGGAATATCGGCGGCACGCTTGCCCACCTCGCTGCACAGAAGGAACTGGGTGACGTCGTGCTGTTCGACATCGTGGAGGGCGTACCCGAAGGCAAGGCACTCGATCTTGCGCAGTGCGGTCCGGTCGAAGGCTTTGACGTCAGCCTCAAGGGCACGAGTTCCTACAAGGACATCAAGGGCGCGGATGTGTGCATCGTCACAGCCGGCGTCGCCCGCAAGCCGGGCATGAGCCGCGACGA
>JAGREL010000192.1 GCA_020446575.1 Novosphingobium sp.
AACGAGAAGCTGATGCTGACGAGCGACCAGAATCTGGTCGATTTCAGCTATCTGGTGCGCTGGAACATCAAGGACCTGAAGCTCTACCATTTCCGGCTCTTCGATCCGCCGCAAACGGTGCGCGAAGTCGCCGAGGCATCGATGCGCGCCTCGGTCGCCGAGGTCGGCCTTGTGGATGTGATCGGTGGCGCCGGGCGCGCGCAGATCGAGCAGAACACCCGCTCCCGCATGCAGAAGATCCTGGATGCCTATCGGTCGGGCGTGCAGATTCAGGGCGTCGAGATCAAGAAGGCGGATCCGCCCGCCAAGGTCAACGATGCCTTCCAGCAAGTCACTTCGGCGCAACAGGATGCCGAGCGCATGCAAAGCGACGCCCAGGCCTGGTCGCAGCAGCTGCTTGCCCAGGCACAAGGTGACGCCGCGGCCTTCGACAAGGTTTACGAGGAATACAGGTTGGCGCCGGACGTAACCAAACGGCGTATGTACTACGAAACCATGGAGCGGGTTCTGGGCAATAATGACAAGGTCATCGTCGAGGCGGACGGCGTAACACCCTACCTGCCCTTGCCCGAAGTCAGGCGCAAGAAGACCCAAACCACTACCGTGGAAGGAGGCCAGTGATGTTCGCCAATATCTGGCAAGAGCACAAGGCAAGCCTTCTCGTGCTGGCCGCGGTGATTTTCGCCTTGCTGGCCAGTGTCGTCGTCGTGCCCGAAACGCAACAGGCCGTGGTCATCCGCGTCGGTGAACCGGTCCGCGTGATCAATCGATTCCGGCCCGATGTCGATTTTGGCCAGACCGGTGCCGGCATGTCGCTGCGGATCCCCTTCGTCGAACGCCTGGAGCGGATCGACAAGCGGCTGCTGACGGTCGATATGGAGCCGCAGCAGGTCCTTTCTACCGACCAGCTGCGTCTGGAAGTGGACGCTTACGCCCGTTTCCGCATCATCGACCCGGTGAGGATGGTCCGCACCGCCGGCACCACCGAGCGGGTGCAGGAGCAGCTCCGGCCGATCCTCACCTCGGTGCTGCGTCAGGAGCTGGGCAAGCGCACCTTCCAGTCTCTGCTGACGGCGGACCGCGGACAGGCCATGCTCAATATCCGCGACGGGCTGGACCGGGCCGCGCGCGAATACGGTGCGCAGGTGATCGACGTGCGGATAAAGCGCGCCGACTTGCCCGAGGGCGCGCTGGAAAGCGCCTTTTCCCGCATGCGGGCGGAACGCGAACGCGAGGCCACGACCATCCGCGCCCGGGGCCAGAAGAACGCCCAGATCACGCGCGCAGAGGCCGAGGCCGAAGCTGCCCGCACCTATGCCAAAAGCTTCGGCAAGGATCCGGCCTTCTACGATTTCTACCGCGCCATGCGCAGCTACGATTACACTTTCGCAGACAATGACAGTTCCGGCACGACCATCTTGCTCTCGCCTGACAACGAATATCTCAGGCAATTCAAGGGTCCGCGCAGTCAGTGATGCCTTGCAGCCGGTTTATTAAGGATTGAGGAGCCTATTCAGGCCGTCATTCAATTCCCGTTAAGCCGCGAAGGCTTGAAACGCGGCCAATCGAACGAGCCACCAGGCTCGGAAGCAGAATGAAGGAAAAGGACGTGAAGCCCGTGCGATACGCTTATGGAGTTACCGCAGCGCTGCTGCTAGGCGGCGCTACATTATCGCTGGCGACCGGCCTGCCGGCCGGCGCGCAAGTTGCACAGAACGAAGCCAGCCGGATGAACACGGTCGTGCCCCGGGCTGGCGCACCGGCAAGTTTCGCCGACCTGACCGAACAGCTCGCCCCGGCAGTCGTCAACATCTCGACGCGGCAGCGTGTAAAAGTCGCCAATTTCAATCCCTTCGCGGGAACGCCGTTCGCCGATCTGTTCGGCGGACAGGAAAACGGGCAGCAAACGCGCGAAGCGCAGTCGCTGGGTTCCGGCTTCATTATCTCGGCCGACGGCTACGTCGTCACCAACAATCACGTGATTGTCGCCGACGGCAGGGGTGAAGTGGAATCGATCACCGTCACCATGCCGGACGGCACCGAATACCCCGCCAAGCTGGTCGGGCGTGACACGGCATCCGACCTCGCAGTGCTCAAGGTCAACGCGGGCAAGACCCTGCCGTTCGTGAAATTCGGCGACTCCAGCCATGCTCGCGTGGGCGACTGGGTAATCGCCATCGGCAATCCCTTCGGCCTTGGCGGAACCGTGACCTCGGGCATCATTTCGGCGGTCTACCGCAATATCGGCTCCGGCAGCCCCTACGGCCGCTACATCCAGACCGACGCCTCGATCAACCGCGGCAACTCGGGCGGACCGATGTTCGACATGAAGGGGCAGGTGATCGGCATCAACAACGCGATCTTCTCGCCCACCGGCGGCAGCGTCGGCATCGGCTTTGCGATCCCGGCCGAAATCGCCGCCCCGATCGTCGAGAAGCTCAAGAAGGGCGAAACCATCGAACGCGGCTATCTGGGCGTGCGGATCCAGGGGCTCAACGAGGATCTCGCCGATTCGCTCGGCATCGCTCACAACAAGGGCGAGTTCGTCCAGGCAGTCGAACCGGGCCAGGCGGCGGACAAGGCTGGCATCAAACCGGGCGATGTCGTCGTCAAGGTGGACGGCAAGGAAGTCACCCAGGAACAGACGCTCTCCTATCTGGTCGCCAATACCGAGCCGGGAAGCCGGGTTTCCATCGAGCTGATCCGCAACGGCAAGCGGATGACGGTCAATGCCACTGTCGGCACGCGGCCAACCGAAGAGGAACTCGCCCAGCAGACTTTCGATCCCGACGACGAACAGGACGGCAACCAGTTCAACCGCCCGCCCGAACGCCAGGGCGACGGAGTAGCCGAAAGCTCGCTGGGTCTGTCCGTACTGCCGCTGACCCCGCAGATCGCCCGCCAGCTTGGCGCCAGCGACGACACCCGGGGGTTGGTGATCAATGCGGTCGATCCCAATTCCGACGCCGCGGCCAAGGGTCTGCGGCGCGGAGACATCGTGCTTTCGGCGAACTACCGCTCGGTCACCTCGATCGACACTCTCGAAGCGGCAATCCGGGAAGCGAAAGGCGCGAACCGCGAAGCGCTGCTGCTGCGCGTCCAGCGCCGGGGCCAGCCGATCACCTATGTGCCGGTAAGGCTGCGCTGACCGCGGATCGGCGTTCCCCTGGATTGTATCGTCATCCCCGCGAAAGCGGGGTCTCGGTTCCAGGCGGTTTGCCCAGTTCAGAGCTTGCGATAGGCGCTTCCTAAGGCTGCGCGCCCGACGGGCGGCGTCCTCCTTCGGGAAGCAGATTTGCCGGCGCGCCGGGGCCACCGCCCACGGGCGCGGCGGGCCGCAGTCCCGGATCCCTCGTCGCCGGCCTGCCCGTCGCCCGGTTCAGGAAATCATCGGCTGCCGCGGGCGGAGGCTCGACCGGCACCAGTCCTCCATTGTTGCCTGGGCGAGGCCGGTCGGTGGTCGGAAGCTCTTCGGAACCGGGCTCGTCGGACCGGCCTCCCGGCTCGATCAGATTCCCCTGCTCGTCGACGAAGAAATACTCTTCCGGATCGCCGAACAGTGCCTCTTCGTCAGGTTCCAGCTGCCATTCGGGAAGCT
>JAGREL010000193.1 GCA_020446575.1 Novosphingobium sp.
GGCTCTGCCGTGTTCGCGGCCAATTTTCAAGGAATGTCCATGCGCGTGAAACGTTCGATCATCGCTCTCGCCACCGCTTCCGTCGCGCTGGCGCTCGTCGCGCCACTTCGGGCCGAGGAAGCTGAACCCGCTGCCGCGCCAGCCCCTACTGACACCCCGCCAAGCCTGGTGGTGGCGATTTCGGTCGATCAGTTTTCAGCCGATCTCTTCGCTCAATACCGGCGCAACTTCACCGGTGGTCTTGCCCGGCTGCAGGAGGGCGCGGTGTTCCCCTCCGGCTATCAGTCTCACGCGGCGACGGAAACCTGCCCGGGCCATTCGACCCTGATGACCGGTGCCCATCCGGCACGGACCGGCATCGTTGCCAATCACTGGTTCGATCCGGAAATCGCAAGGGCGGACAAAAGCGTCTATTGCGCGGAGGACGAGAGTAATCCCGCCAGCACACCGCGCGATCCCGTCGTTTCCGCGGTCCATCTCAAGGTGCCAACCCTGGGTGACCGGATGAAGGCTGAGAACCCGAAGAGCCGCAACGTTTCCGTTTCGGGCAAGGATCGCGCCGCGATCATGATGGGCGGCCACAATCTCGATGCCGTCTACTGGTGGAAGGGCACGGGTTTCACCAGCCTTGCCGGACGCAAGCTTTCGCCGGCCGCGCAGGCGGAGAACCGCGAGGTGGCGCAGTTGATCAATGCTGGTGCGGAGCCGTTCGAGGTGCCGGCCTGGTGTGCCATGCGGGATCGCGCGGTGCCGGTCGGGGATTTCACCATCGGCACATGGCGTTTTGCCCTGCCGGCCAACCAGCCCGGCGGTTTTCGCGTTTCGCCGCGTTTCGATGCAGCCACGGTCGATCTCGCGGTTAGGCTGATCGACGAGCAGCAGCTTGGCCGTGACAAGGTACCGGATGTCCTTTCGGTGAGTCTGTCCGCGACCGACTATATCGGCCATGCCTTCGGTCACGAGGGCGTCGAGATGTGCATCCAGATGGCCGAACTCGACAAGTCAGTCGGCCGCCTGCTTGACGAGCTCGACAAGCGCGGGATCGACTACGTCGCGGTTCTTACCGCCGATCACGGGGGGATCGATGCTCCTGAACGGCTTGACGAGCAGGGCTATCCGCAAGCGACCCGGGCCGATGCCGAACTGTCGACCGATGCTCTCGGCAAAGCGGTTTCCGAGCGGACCGGTATTTCCGCCCCGTCCGGGCCGTTGCTGCTCGGCGGGGGAGGTTCGGGCGATTTTTACGTTGCCGCGGGAGTGAGCGCCCAAGACAAGGCGCGGGTCATTGCGGAGCTGGTAAAGGTGTTGCAGGCGCATCCGCAGGTCGCAGCCGTGTTCACTGCACAGGAACTTGCTGAAGCGCCGCCGCCATCGGGTTCGCCGCAGGAATGGAGCCTGATGGATCGCGCTCGCGCCAACTTCGATCCCACACGCTCGGGCGATGTGACGGTTTTGCTCAGGCGCGGAGTGGTTCCGGTGGATCCCAGGCCCGGAATAACCTCGACCCATGGCAGCCCCTGGGACTACGACCGGCGCGTACCGATGTTGTTCTGGCGCAAGGGACTGGCGGGGCTGGAACAGCCTGCCCCGGTCGAGACCGTCGACATCGCCCCGACGTTGGCGGCACTTGTCGGTCTCAAGGTTCCTGAAGGAACTTTCGACGGCCGTTGTCTCGACATCGACGGCGGTGCTGCCAATATATGCGGGAAATGAACACCCGGACCGAAGCCGAATATCGCGATCTAGTCATTCTGGGCGGCGGGCTCGTTGGCATGACGCTTGCGCTGGCCGCCGCCCGCTCCGGGATCACCAGCCATGTCATCGACAAGGCGGATCCCGACCAGCTCACCGCTGATGGCGCCGACGGGCGCGCGTCGGCGGTATCCACGGCAAGCTGGAACCTGTTTCGCAATATCGGACTTGCCGACCGGCTCGAGCCGCTGGGTTGTCCAATCGACGCGATCGCCGTGACCGATGGCATGAAGCCGGGGCGGCTGGATTTCCGTCCCAAGCCGGAAGAGGGCTCGCTCGGACGGATGTTCGCCAACCGGGACATTCGGCTGGCGCTATTCGATGCGGCGCGGGCCGAACCGGCGGTCGCCTGGCACACGAAAGCCGAAGCGGTCGAGCGCGAACGCGGCCCGCACGGGGTCTCTGTCACGCTCGACGACGGCCGCGTGATGACAGGCAGTCTGCTCGTCGCGGCGGAAGGGCGGCAGTCGCCGACGCGGGAGGAGGCGGGCTTTGCGCTGGCACGCTGGGAATACAGCCATTGCGCTGTCGTCACCGCAATCCTTCACGAGAAACCGCACGACAATGTCGCGTGGGAAATCTTTTATCCGGCGGGACCGTTCGCTCTGCTGCCTCTGCTCGATACTCCGGACGGGCGCCACCGCAGCGCTCTGGTGTGGACCGTAAACGCGGGTGACGCGAAAGGCGTCACCGGCATGAGCGAGCGGGCGTTCCTACAGGAAGTCTCGAAGAACATGGAGGGGCTCTACGGCGAGATCGAGCTCGCCGCGCCGCGCATGTCCTTTCCGCTCAACTTCCATCATGCGGGCAAGATCATCGGCGATCGTCTGGCGCTTGTGGGCGATGCCGCCCACGGCATGCATCCGATCGCCGGCCAGGGCCTCAATCTCGGCCTGCGCGATGTCGGCGCGCTTGTCGAAGTGCTGTCCGACGGCATGCGGCTCGGGCTCGAGCCTGGCGATGCCCAATTGCTGGCCCGCTACGAAAGATGGCGCAGCCTGGACAATTTTGCAGTCATGTCGGTGACTGATGGAATCACCCGGCTGTTCGGCATTCCCGGCCGGCTGCCAAGCGCGATCCGCCGCTTTGGGCTGGGCGCGGTTCAACGTCTGCCTGCGCTCAAGAAATTCTTCATGGACGAAGCGCGCGGGATGAGCGGAAAGCTGCCGGCCCTCCTGAGAAGCTAGGGTCTGCTTCAGGTCTCCGGTTTGACGGTGTCGGCAGGTTGGGCAAGAGGGCTGGGTTGGTCCACCTTCTTGCCTTCCGCGTCCTGAAGTCGTCGCGGCTCGAGCATTGCTGTCGTTTCGATAAGATCAAGTGCGCGCTGCACCGCAGCATAGCGGTGGGCGTCGGCAATCCAGTCTTCTGCCGCGCTCGCACCGGGCAATCGTTCGATCTGCTCGGTCGCCTTGTCGATCTTGCCGGCAGAGAGCATCAGCTTCGCCCGATCGATACGGTCTTCCGGCGTCATGGTTGGCGAAGAACTGCGGCGAACCTCGAACAGGCTGGAGAACTCCTGCGTAATCCAGCCCCACGTGCTCTGGTCGTTTGATGCACCGGAGAGTTCGGGTGCAAGCGCATCGAGGCGGCTGCCGAGTTCATCCAAAGTCACCGGGTCCTTGGCGAAATCGACGATCGCGCCGACGGCAAGGGGCTGGGCATCGGAGAAGCGCAGCTTGAGCTGGTCCTCAAGGTAGCCGAGATCTCCGCCCTTGTCGGTAATACGCCGCGCGGCAAATGCGATCAGCAGTCCTTCGGCGCGGGCGGCATTGCCGGATGCCGCGGTTGCTTCGAGATTGAGCCGCGAAAGCCGGTCCTCGAGTAGTGCGAGGCGGGTTTCGACCGCGCCCAGCGCATCGAGCGAGGTTGGCTTGCCGTTTTCGCCGGAAGCATCGGTTGTCGCTTCTGAATCGCCATTTCCAGCAAGCTTTGGCAGAACTCCGCCGGTTCCGCTCTTGCCCGCCTGCGAGAAGTCCACGTCTCCCCGCCAGTCGAGCCACCCGGCCACCCCTGCGCCGAGGATGAAGGCGAGGACCGCGACGAGCAGGATGATACGCCCCGTTCGGGGTTTTGGCGCGGCCGCCGGCCGCTGGCTCGAAACTTCGTCCTGCATCGGGGCCAGTTCTGAACTCTTGTTGCCTGTCTGTCGGGACCCGGACCGCTCTTGGCACATCTGTTCCGCCAAGGCCAGCAAGGCCTTGTCTTCGGGCTTTTCCGCCGTGGCGAGCTTCGCCCAGCCCGAACCCGCCGCCTGCGCCACCCGAGGGGCCATCGCGGCGACAAGTATCGCGGAGCGATCGATGCCCCGGGCATCGCACTCTGCCGCGAAATGTCGTGCAGCTTCGGCCGAATGGAGCAGGACGATCGCGGGATTGCGCAGCATCTCCTCGAGTTCGGACGGCATCGGCAGCGGCTCGCTGCGATAGACTTCGCGTTCGACGATAGTGATGTTTTCCGGTGCCGTAAGCTCGACGCGCGTTTGTCCAGCAAGGCGCAAAAGCTTTTGGTGTCTTGCCTGTATGAGTCCCAGCACCGCTTGCAGGCCGCCTTTGCCGGTCGCCACGACATCGAGTTCCGCTGCCTTTGCGGCCTGTGCGCTGGCTTCGCCGACGGCATAAGTTGGCTTGCCCCGGAAAGCGGCCAGTGCGGGGCCGGCGTGGCGCAGGGCATTGGCGCTGCCGATCAGCAGGGCATCGACCTCTTCGGGATCAGGCGGATCCCAGGCCAGCGGCGTGACTTCGAACAGCGGGAAGCCGTGAGCGTCGAGGCCCATGTCGCGGGCGGCAGCGACGCTGGCATCGCATCCCGGCTGCGGGCGGATCACGATAACGGGGATCATGTGTCGTTCCGTTGAGGGCCGCTGAAATGTTCGGCGATGGCCGGGGCAGCGCGAGACAGCAGCTCTTCGGCGAGTTTGAGCGGCCCATCGTAGTCATTGGCCGCAAAATGGGCATCGCCGTCGAGCCGCTGCGATCCGTCGGGGCTGAAAAGTGCGGCGTGCATATGCAGGCCAGTCTCGTCCGGCGTGGTGAGAACCGCAATCGCGCTGTGGCAATTGCCGCCCAATGCGGCCAGCAACGCACGCTCTGCCATGACTGCGGCACGGCTCGGCAAGTCATCGATGTCGGCAAGCAGACCCTGCACGTCCTGGTCGTCCGCGCGGCATTCGATGGCAATGGCGCCTTGCCCCGGGGCGGGTAGCCACTCATCCGCCGGCAGCGGATGACCCGTGCCTGTCTCGCCAAGCCGGTTGAGGCCTGCCGCGGCAAGGAAAGTCGCATCAGCTTCGCCCGCGGCAAGCTTTGCAAGCCGGGTCGCGACATTGCCGCGAAACGGGATCACCGAGCAGTCAGGCCTGGCATGAAGCAGCTGGGCGGCGCGGCGCGGCGCGCTGGTGCCGACGCGCGCTCCCGCTGGCAGCAAGGCAATACTTTCCGCGCCAAGCAGTACGTCGCGCACGTCTTCACGCGGGAGAACGGCGGCGATGGCGATATCGCCGGGCCGGATGGTCTCGACATCCTTGGCGGAATGCACGGCGAAATCGATCTCGCCTTCCAATAGCCATGTATCGAGTTCCTTCGTCCACAGCGCCTTGCCGCCAACCTCGGCGAGAGGCCGGTCCTGGATTCGATCGCCCGTGGCGGTAACCGCGACGATTTCAATATCGCTTTCGCTCAGACCCTGCGCAGCGACCAGCCTGGCGCGCGCTTCCCGGGCCTGGGCCATTGCGAGTGGGGAACGACGAGTGCCGAGCTTGAGAGGGCGGTTGGGCATGGCGGCTTGTGCTACTCGCCATTGCGGCTAAGGAAAAGGCTGGGATGGAGACTGTTCTCGGGATTGAATCGTCCTGCGACGAAACGGCAGCGGCGCTGGTCACCGGCGACCGCACCATTCTTGCGCAACGGATCGCTTCGCAAGACGAGGCGCATCGACCCTATGGCGGCATCGTGCCCGAAATCGCGGCACGTGCGCATGCCGAAAGGCTTGCCCCGCTGATCGAGGCGGTCCTGGCCGAGGCAGACATGTCGCTCGACGATGTCGATGCCATCGCGGCGACTGCCGGGCCCGGCCTGATCGGAGGCGTGATGGTCGGGCTGGTAACGGCAAAGGCGCTCGCTATGGCCAGCGACAAGCCGCTCATCGCCATCAACCATCTTGAAGGTCATGCGCTGTCTCCGCGGCTTTCCGATGAGACGCTGGCCTTTCCCTATTTGCTGCTGCTGGTCTCGGGTGGACATTGCCAGCTGTTGCTTGTCGAGGGTGTAGGCCGGTATCGGCGGCTGGCGACGACGATCGACGATGCGCTGGGCGAAGCCTTTGACAAGACTGCGAAGATGCTGGGGCTCGGCTATCCGGGTGGGCCGGCGGTCGAGCGACTTGCGGCCGAAGGCGATCCCGAGGCCGTTTCGCTGCCGCGTCCGTTGCTGGGCAGTTCCGAACCACATTTCTCCTTCGCGGGGCTGAAAAGCGCCGTGCTGCGCGCGAAACAGTCTGGTGAACATGAAGATGCCGATATCGCCGCTGCGTTCCAACAGGCCGCGATCGACTGCGTGGTCGACCGTACAAGGCGAGCGATCGAACGGGTGGATGATGTCAATGCGCTGGTTGTCGCCGGGGGCGTCGCAGCGAATGCGGCAGTTCGCTTGGCTTTGGAAGAGCTGGCCGATACAAATGGCCTTCGCTTTGTCGCGCCTCCCTTGTCCCTGTGCACGGACAACGCCGCGATGATCGCCTGGGCAGGGCTGGAACGGCTGGCGACGGGACAAAACGATCCGCTGGATTTCGTAGCGCGGCCGCGCTGGCCGCTTGATCCGGATGCAGAGCCCGTACGCGGCGCCGGGGTCAAGGCGTGAGCACGCCGGTTGGAGTCATCGGCGCGGGCGCCTGGGGCACGGCGCTGGCGCAAATGCTGGCGAGCGACGGCAGCGACGTGGTGATCTGGGCGCGCGAACCCGAGCTTGTCGAGGAAATCAACTCTAAACGCACCAACAGCCTGTTCCTGCCGAGCGCACAGCTGTTCGACACGATCCGGGCAACCAGCGATCTGGCCGATCTTGCCCGGTTGCCGGTGCTGCTGGCAGTCGTTCCGGCGCAGTTCCTGGCGTCGGTGCTGTCCGAAATGCCCGATGCGGCCCGCGACCTCGTGCTTTGTGCCAAGGGGATCGAGGCCAGCACAGGCCGGTTCACTCACGAGATGGCTCGCGATGCCGCGCCTTCAGCCAAGCTTGCCGTGCTTTCGGGGCCCACTTTCGCGCATGAGGTCGCAGCTGGCCTTCCCACGGCCGTCACTCTCGCCTGTTCCGGCGGCGGCGAACAATGGCGACGCATTTCGCCGCTGATCGCCCGGCCGAGCCTGCGGCCCTACTATTCCGACGATGTCGTCGGCGCCGAGATCGGCGGTGCCGTCAAGAACGTGCTGGCGATTGCCTGCGGCGTGGTCGAAGGCCTCGCGCTTGGCCAGAATGCCCGGGCTGCGCTGATCGCTCGCGGATATGCGGAGATGCTGCGTTTCGGCCTGGCGAAGGGCGCTCGCGCGGAAACGCTGGCGGGGCTGTGCGGCCTGGGCGATCTGGTGCTGACCTGTTCCTCGACATCAAGCCGCAATTTCTCGCTCGGCCTTGCGCTGGGCGAGGGCAGAAGCGCCGCCGAGGCGTTGTCGGGCAAGAACAGCGTCGCGGAAGGCGCGCATACCGCCCCGGTACTGGCGGACCTTGCCCGGCGCGAGGGCATCGACATGCCGATTGTCGAGGCGGTTTGCCGCGTGCTTTCCGGCGAGGCCCCGGTCCGTGCCATTGTCTCGGAATTGCTCGCCCGGCCACTCAAGGCGGAACAGGAGGCTGGCGCTTGAGCCAGCAATCACCGCTGGACGATATCGCCGCCCTTGCGAAGGGCGGGCGGATCAATTTCTTCGGGTTTTTCCTCCGCCTTGCCGCGCGCATCCCGTTCCTGTTCATCGCCGGGCGCGCGGATGCCTATGGCGCGGCCGCACTTGGCCGCTTCGCATCGGCACTGGTGGTGATCGAGCTCACGGCGATGCTCTGCACCATGGGCGAGAAGCGCGGCCTGGCGCAGCGCCTCTCCGAATCCGACGGGCATCCAGCGAATATCGTCGCTGACGGGACGCTGCTGGCGCTGCTCACTTCCTGCGGATTCGCGGTGTTGTTCTGGCTGTTCCCCGCTCCTCTTTTTCCGGGGGGCGAGTACAGCCCGATCGATCGGCTGATGGTGTTCGCTATTCCCCCGCTTGCGCTCACCGAGATCTGGCTGGCGGGCCTTGCCTATCGCTACAATATCGCTGCGACTGTGCGCGCCCGTGCGATAGTCGAGCCCTGGACGCTTTCGATCATGGCCGGGGTCATGACCTTTGTCGCCCCCGAGAGCGGGCTTTCGGTCGCCTATCTGATCTCGATCTATGCCGCCGCACTGACGGCACTTGTCCCGTTCCTCAGGGAATACGGGTTGCCTCGCGGCTGGAGGCCGCACCCCGGCGCGATTGGCCGGCTGACTTTGCGCAGCCTGCCCCTTGCCGGTGCGGACGCCATCGAGTGGGGCACGCGGCGGATCGACATCCTGATTCTGGGCTTCTTCGCATCGCCCACGGCCGTCGGTGTCTACTATGTCGCCCAACAGGTCGCGAGCCTGCCGCAGAAGCTCAAGACCAGCTTCGAGCCTATTCTGGGGCCGGTGATCACCAGGAACCTCAAGGAAAAAAACTATTCCGCCATAGCCAGGCAGGTTTGCCAGGTCGGCTTCTGGATTACCGCAGCGCAGGCCGGAATTGCCTTGGCCCTTGGTATTCCCGGCGAAGGCGTGATGGGCCTTGTGGGCCCGGCCTTCGTGGGGGGAACCGGCGCACTCGCATTCCTGCTGGCGGCCGAAGTGGCTGCAGCTACCGCAGTGGTGAGCGAGGCGGCGTTGATATACATCGCAAGAATGCGAAACCTTGTGGTTTCCGTGGCCACGATAAGCTTGCAGGCGGCGCTGACCGTTGGGGGGATAATGCTTGTCGAGGCGTTCCAGCTCGGCCAGCTGTTCCGCGCTGCCGCGGCGGCGGCAGCGTTGGCGATTTCGCTCGCGATTGCCTCTTTGGTGAAGTCGCTGCTGCTTTCCCGCCGCCTTGGCGAGCCGATCAACAACTGGCGCTGGTCGCTGGTCTGGGCTGCCGCTCCGGCCGTTCTGGTCGGATGGACGGCCACCCAGTTCCTGCCCGAGTGGGCAGAGCTGGCTTTCGGCATTCCGGCAATTCTCGGAGTCTATTGCTGGGTCATCTGGACCCGGGGCTTCGGGCCGGAAGACCGGATTCTGTTCCGAAAAAGCACGGCAAGCTAACGGTTTATCGTTCCTGCAGGGCGTTCAGTCGCTGTTCACCGCCTGTTTGGCCTTTTTGTGTGCGGGGGCCGTGAACACGGAAGGAGGGATCGCCATGCGTATCGTACGGACAATCACTGCAAGCTGTATCATCGCCCTGCTGGCAGGCTGTGCATCACAGCAGCGCGTCGCCGAGGATGCGACTGCGCCAGCCGAGATGGCCGACAGCAATGTCGTCGTGACCGGAAAACGAGTCGATGAAGAGGTCGCCGCCGCCGGCCAGCACGCGCAACAGCCGCAATCGAATCCTTACATGGGGGCACCTCCGCCTTCGCCCCCGCCTGCGCCAATGGGTGCGATCGTTACCACTGCGAAGCGGGCACAGGAAAGCCGAATCGGCCCGTGTTGCTATCGCGTGCCGCCGGTCGTGGTTGCCGTCGATCCCGGACGCGAGCGCTATGTCGGCGAGGAAGTGAGCCCGGTGCATCTCGTCCGCGCCGAACCCGTCTCGACCTTTTCGGTCGATGTCGATACCGGCGCCTATGCCAACACCCGCCGGTTTCTCACCGAAGGCCGCATGCCGCCGCGCGACGCGGTGCGCAGCGAGGAGCTGATCAACTATTTCCGCTATGACTATCCGCTTCCGGACAGCCGCAGCACGCCTTTTTCGATCACTACCGACGTGGCGGTGACGCCCTGGAACCCCAAGACGCGGCTGATGCGCATCGGCCTGCGCGGCTATGACCTGCCGCGCTCTTCCCGTCCCCCTGCCAATCTTGTGTTCCTCGTCGACGTATCGGGTTCGATGAGCAGCCAGGACAAGCTTCCGCTGGTGAAGACCGCGTTGTCCGGCCTTGCCCGCGAACTCGGCAAGCAGGACCGGGTTTCGATCGTGGTCTATGCCGGTGCCGCCGGGCAGGTGCTCGAGCCGACCAATGACGAGCGCAAGATCCGTGCCGCGCTCGACCGGCTTCAGGCGGGCGGCTCCACGGCAGGTGCTGCCGGGCTGAAGCTTGCCTACAACATCGCCCGCGACAATTTCATCGACGGCGGCGTCAACCGGATCCTGATTGCGACCGACGGCGATTTCAACGTCGGCGTTTCCGATACCAAGTCGCTGATCGAGATGATCGAGCACGAGCGCGAGAACGGCATCACGCTGACCACGCTGGGCTTCGGCACCGGCAACTACAACGAAGCGATGATGGAACAGATCGCCGACCACGGGAACGGCAACTACGCCTATATCGACAGCGCGCTCGAGGCGAAGAAAGTGCTTGGCGAGCAGATGAGTTCGACGCTGTTCACTATCGCCAAGGATGTGAAAATCCAGGTTGAATTCAATCCGGCCCAGGTCAGCCAGTACCGCCTGCTGGGATACGAGAACCGGGCGTTGCGCGAGGAGGATTTTGACAACGATCTGGTCGATGCCGGCGATATCGGCGCAGGCCATCAGGTGACGGCGATCTACGAAATCGTGCCGACCGGCGAGAAAGGCTGGATCGGTCCGCGCCGCTATGAGGACCCGCTTCCCGAGGCAGCTCAGTCGAAGTCGCGGGAACTTGCGCACGTCAAGCTGCGCTACAAGCTGCCCGACGGCAAGGTCTCGCGCCTGATCGAACGCACCGTGCCGGCCAGCGCGATGTATACCCGCCAGGCGATGCCGTCCGATTTCGCTTTCGCTGCCGCAGTCGCCGCGTTCGGCCAGACGCTGCGCAGCGACGAGATGATGAACGGCTTCACCTACAGCCAGATCGCCGCTCTGGCGAGCGGGCATCGCGATTTCTGGCGGCAGGAATTCGTGCGGCTGGTGGGCGTGGCCGATTCGCTCAAGGGCGGCTGACGCGGCGGGCGGCTTCGGCGAAAGTCCCCGGCAGCCGTAATCCCGTTGAGTGTGAGGGCCGGGGCGTCTATCGCTGGGCCTGTGACTGCCTATCGCTTCCTGATCTTTCTGGCCGGAGCCGCCGCCACTTCCGTGATCGCTATTGCGAGCACCGTGGCGCACGGCCCCGCGCTGATCGATGACATCGCCAAGCGAGCCGAGCTTGCGCGTGACCGGGCCGGCGGTTCGGGCATCGAACTCGGCTTCGTAACGCCGCAAGGCTGGCTTACGCGTCATCCGCTTCTTCGCGGTGGCGGCCGGCTGGACCGGGAGACCCGGGCGGAGGCGGCCGCAGCGATTGCCGCCGTGCCTGGGATCGGAGGCGTGGTGTGGCAAAACGAAGGTCCCGAGAGTGGTGCCACCGCCTTGGGCGGAGCGGGCCAGCGATCGCAACATTGCCAGGAGGATGTCGAAGCCATTCTCAAGGCGCGCTCAGTCCGTTTCGCCGAGGCCAGCGCATCGATCGACCCTGCCAGCGAGAAGCTGCTCGACGAAGTGGCGATAGCGCTCAAACCCTGCGTGGGTGGAATCATCGCCATCACCGGCCATACCGACAGCGCCGGTGACGAGGGGGCGAACGTGGCGCTGTCCAGGGCCCGGGCGGACACGATCCGCTGGGCACTGATCGGGCGCGGCATACCGGCGGACGGGTTGCGCGCTACCGGCAAGGGCTCCAGCGAGCCGATCGAGGGACTCGATCCGGCCGATCCGGCCAACCGCCGCATCGAATTCTCGGTGATCGCGACCATGCCGCTCAAGCCGACGCCGATCGACACGCCGGGGCCGAGCTAGGAAAGGGGCAGCCATGCCGATGTGGGTTGAAATGCAGGTGCTGATGCTGCTGACCTATGCCCTCGGGCTGGGGCTCGGCTGGCTGCTGTTCAAACGGAGGGCGTAACACGTGGTTCAAATGATCGAGGCCAACTGGCTGGCCTTCGTGCTGGCTTTGGCGATTGGCCTGTTGGTCGCCTGGTGGCTGTTCGCCAGGGGATCGAAAGGCGCTGAGCCCAGGTCGCACCGGCCCGATGTACTCGACGAGGGAGCCGAGCCGGCCAGGCGAAACCAGGCGTTTATCGACGCGCCCAGTGCCGCATCGGCTTCCGCCGCGATCACCCCGCCGCCCCAGGCCGGCGCGATGGCGGGCGTGGGTGAAGTGATTGCCGTCGCCGCGCAGGACGAGGTCGAGGAAGCCGAGGCAGAGGCTGCCTCCCGGCCCGATCCCGCCGCCGGAGAGGCTGACGATCTCGGCCGGATCAAGGGGCTGGGGCCCAAGCTGGTCGTCCTGCTGCAATCGCTCGGCGTGACCCGGTTCGAGCAGATCGCGGGCTGGTCGGAAGAAGACATCGACCGGATCGATGCCCAGCTCGGCGCCTTCGCCGGCCGCATCCGCCGCGACAGCTGGGTGGAACAGGCGAAGTTCCTCGCTAGCGGCGACACGGCCGGTTTTGAGGCCAGGTTCGGGAAACTTTAGGGAATTTCCTCTCCCTTTGTGGGGAGAAGTGCAGGGGTGAGGCGGTGCGCCAGCGTCGCCCGCGAAGCGAATTATTGCGCCAGTGCAGACACCACCCCCAACCCCCTCCTCTGAAGAGGAGGGGGCTATTGGTTCACGGCATCTGGAAGTTGACAAAGGCGACACCGTGTCAACCTCCCTGATTTCATTTAACCAATTGTAATAAAGTCGCTTTCCTGGGGAAGGCGACAGTTGACACTTTGTCTTTGCGAAATTTCGACGCCGGCGCTTTCAAGGAAAGCGCTGGAAAGGCACCCGCATGCTAGCCGATGCCGCCGCGGTAGGAAAATGCGGCTAGCGAGCGCCTATCTGACGAATATCGGGCTCGCCAGCCAGGCGTCCATGCATTCGGCGAGGCTGGTGTATTCGCGCCTGAAGCTGCGCTGCCAGTCTTCCTCGCTGTCCTCGTCCTCGATTTCCTCGGGATTCCACACGATGATCGCGCCGCACTCCAGATCGAGGCTGACGATCACCCGCTCCTCGTCGAAGACGGGCAGCAGGTTCGCCGGCCATTCCTGACCCGCAGGTCCGAATGGTTCCTCGGTGTATTCCAGATAGCGCTTCACGAGCTGTGCAAGCGGCAACAGCCCCCGTCCGTGGCCGAAGCCGCCGTCGCCGATCGCATAGAGCTGGCGCAGCTCCTGCGGAATCGCGCGGCCGATCCGGGCTTCGGCAAGGCCCAGCGCCTCCGCCGTCGGGGGAGCGGCGAGTTGCAGCGGTTGCGCTTCGCCGCCCATCCGGACCGGGCCGCCGGGACCCATGGCAATGCCGCCGCCGAACTTGTCCAGCAACCCGCCGAACTGCTGCGCGAGCGCCAGCAGCCCCTGCGCTCCGGGCGAGCCATGGCGTTCCAGCTCCTCGGCGAGCCGCGCAAAGTCGAGCGGTTGTGCATCTGCTTCGATGGCAGACGTGAAGGTCCGCCGGCGCGGGTCGTTGGCCC